>JANPOX010000602.1:0-28813 GCA_031428235.1 Bacteroidia bacterium
ACAAAATGGTATGGATAATATGAATGAAATTATAGAACGTGCTAATGGAAATAATGATGAATCAACTTAAAAGTTAAATGTAATGAAACAAAGAGCCATTTTATACACTCGTGTATCTACAGATGAACAAAATAATGGTTATAGTCCTGCCGACCAAAAAGAAAGATTATACAAATACGCTGAACAAAATAATATTGAAGTTATTGGATTTTACCACGATGACGAAAGTGGTAAAACATTTAATCGCCCTCAATGGATAAACATAATGAACTACCTTAAAAAAAACAGTAGCTCAGTTGATTTAATCATATTTATAAAGTGGGATAGATTTTCTCGTAATGTATCGGAGGCATATATCACAATCAATGCACTTCAAAAATACGGAGTAGAACCACAAGCAATTGAGCAACCGCTCGATTTTGAAATACCTGAACAAAAAATAATGTTGGCAATCTATTTAGCCGCTCCCGAAGTTGATAACGATAGGAGAGCATTAAATGTTTTTCACGGTATGCGTAGAGCAAAAAAAGAAGGGCGGTGGTTAGGACATTCTCCAAAAGGATACATAAATTCAAGAGATGTTGCCAATAAGCCTATTATAGTTCCTGAAGGTGGTAAAGATGAAGCCATAATTAAAAAAGCATTTGAGGAATTTGCAAAAGGATTGTTCAATATCGAGGAATTAAGAAAATTATTACTAAAAGATGGATTGAAGCTTTCAAAAAATGCGTTTGCATCCATGTTCAGAAATAAAGCATATATAGGGAAAATATTTTTACGTGCTTATAAAGATGAACCTGCTCAATGGGTTGATGGAATTCATGAGGCAATAATTAGTGATGAGTTATTTTATGATGTGCAAGATGTGTTTTTAGGGCGAAAAAAAAATTATCCTAATAAAACTAAAACAGTACATGATGAATTGCCATTAAGAGGTTATTTAGAATGTCCAAGATGTTCAAGACCATTAACGGGTTCGGCATCTACTGGCAGGTCGGGAGATAAATTTTATTATTACCATTGCAGTAAAGGTTGCAAGGAACGAATCAAAGCAGTTGAAACAAATGACGTTTTTGCAAATAAACTCAAAGCCCTACGAGTAAATGAACCAAGCATTGAAGTATTAATGAGGGGCTTAAAAGCACGTTTAAAATCTAAAACAGGCTATAATAAAAGTGAATTAGAAAATACGATTAAGGATATTGAAAAAAACAAGGCACGTTTAAAAAATGCTCAAGTTTTAATGTTAGATGGTGAACTCAATCCAACGGAATATAAAGAACTTAAAGCTAAATTGGAGGAGGATATGATGCGTTTAACTATTGAGGAAAACAAATTGCGTTCCAATACCCTTTCTTACGACAAATTAATTGATTCTTGTAAGAATGTGGTTGTAAACCTTGATATTGCTTATAATAAGGCAGAAGCTTCAGTAAAACAACGCATAATTGGTTCGATATTCCCTGAAAAGTTCCAATTTGTAAATAATGAAGTTCGAACCGCTAAAGTAAATGAAATGATTGACCGAGTTTGCACTAAAATCAAGGGATTGGAGGGAAATAAAAAAGGGCAACAATCATTTTATGAGTTGTTGCCCTGTAGAGTGGGAGATACAGGGTTCGAACCTGTGACCCTCTGCTTGTAAGGCAGATGCTCTGAACCAGCTGAGCTAATCTCCCAAATCGGGGTGCAAATATAACGGCTTTTTTGAAATCTGCAAAAAAAATCCTATGTTTTTTTGAAAAAAGTCTATTTATTGTAATAATAGATCTTAATCTGTGCGGCATCCTTTAAAAAGTCAATTTTATGAACCGAATAACGGTGCACATTAAATCCTGTTCTGTACTTTAGATCTGCCAGTAATTCAACATCTTTCCCTTCCTTAATCAATTCAATGTTTTCATACAAAATGGTTTTCACACTTTCTTTCTTCATGAAGATATTACTTTCTAATAAGTAAGTAATGATTAAAACAACGGCGTTAATTCCAATTAGAAAAATGTATTCTACATGGTCGGCCGTATCCTTCACTTTAGTAACTGCGGATACCAAACCAATGGCAATAGCTAAAAACAGGTAGGTCATGTCCTTAATGGCAATTTCTTCTGTTTTATACCTTAACATACTAAATACTGCAAATAAACCAAAGGCCGCACCCATTGATAGATCAACTTTATTTAATAGGAAAGAAATTAAAAAGATAATGATGTTGAATATAAAGTAAGTAAAAAACAGTTCACGGTGCTTATAGATTGGGTAATATATGAACCTAACTAAAATAAAAACAGCGGTTAAATCGATCAGTAATCTAAAAAATATTTTCGAACTTAATTTTTGTAATTCTTCATAACCTGAAAAGTTGACTGTTGCATCGGTAGCAATTTGTAGTAGGATCATAAGTTAATTATTTTGGTGACGTTTAATAGTTTGCGTTTGAAGTTGTTTTTTTTGACATGTGAAAAGGAACTGGCCACGCCAAAACAATATTTACTAATAGACCCTTCGCGAATATGTTTATGTTTCATAATGGCAACAAAAGGCGAAGATATTTTACTATCTTGTTTTACTTCGGCTATCACGAGCTGGTTTAAATTTTTTGTTTCACCGTCCTTTTCAAATTCCAGGTTAAGATCCAATGTTAAGCGTTCAGCAGAAGTTTTATTTACCAAAGTAATGCGACTATAGTTGACCCATAACTTCGGCATTAAAATTATGGGATCAAAAGGCAATGTTTTTTTTAAAAAATCAAAAGCTTTACCTGAATTTAAATCGGGAATACCGATTTCTTTTATGCGGGTTTTAAAAGTCCTGCCTTTATTGTTTTTGAATTTGATTTCTAAAAACCCTAAATTACTTTCCAGGTAGGTCCGATGTCTGATTTTATATCGGTTTAATTTTCCGGAATGATGTTCATTA
This sequence comes from Bacteroidia bacterium, assembly GCA_031428235.1. Lineage (GTDB taxonomy): Bacteria > Bacteroidota > Bacteroidia > B-17B0 > Aurantibacillaceae > UBA4416. The sequence continues at coordinate 2,917 of JANPOX010000602.1, forward strand.
TAAAGTTTGAAATTTTCACTATCAAAATAGAGGGTTTTATAACGGCTGATCCTATTTCCTTCAATATTAAGAATTCTGTAATGAGCCTTGGACTCTTCCAGAACGGCACTAAGTTCGCTTATATTGAACGTAAATTTCGTGTCAGTCCTATCCATGAGTTTCACTCCGTCCATCTCCTGTAAAGTGATGGGATCGAATATCTCTAGGCTTTGTAAATTTAATGAGGACATTTTTATTTAGTAATATATACAAATTTTTTCACAGATGTTACTTTCCCATCCGGGTCAATGGTTTTCCGCTCTGTTTTTAAACCTTTTTTGTCATAAACATACACATGCTTTTTAGTAGGTTTTCCCGCAGCATCAAAAAAACTTTCTTCTGTTTTATCTCCGGAAATGGTATACTTCGTAAATTTTTTCTCTACCAATTTATTATTGGCATCATATTCTTCATCTTCAATTTCATCTCCGTCGCTATTATATTTTGTTTTATGTATAGCCTTAATAATACCTTCTTTTGAATAATCCGTCCACTCAATTTTATTTCCTTTAGAGTCAAAAACGGTTTTACTTTCATTAATAGTTTTTCCGTTTTCTATAATAGTTACAGCCGAAGCTTTTATTTTATGCTCCTTAATTTCTTTTTTGCTTTGAGCTATGCAGTTTAGAGAAATTAATGCGAAGAAAATTATTGAGAAAAACAGTTTCATTGTAAATTTTTATTTTTTAATTAGTTAATATAAAATTTCCTTTGGTATAAGAGTTTTCCCCTGACAAATGGATGACATAAAAATAGACTCCGGAACTATATTCTGATGAGATCATTGAAAAACTTTCATCATGTTTAAGGCGTTGTGTTTTTATTAAGTTTCCAAACGTGTCATATATTTTTATCTCCCATGGCAGAGATAAAGTATTGTTTTTTAGCTTAATGATGGACTGTGACTCGATTGGATTCGGGAAACAAACGGCTTGTAATGAATTGTTTTTTGATAATTCTTTAACACCAACAATTGAACTTCCGTTATAAAATAAGTGATTGGCATACAGATCGTAATTTGATCCGTTTCGGCGATCTTCCCAAACATAAATAGCTCCGCCATTACCATCTGTCACATGAGATGGGTTAATCTGATCGTCTCCGGCTTTTGTAACGGTAACACCTCCAATCGCCCATTGTACTACACCGGCAGAGTTAATGCTTTGCGATTTAATGTCCCAACCTAAACCTGATGAATCCTGCCAGGCAATAATTGCACCGCCTAAACCATCACTTATTGTATTAGGATTTATAGACTTTGATCCGTTTGAAATTAATATTCCATTGGCGGTTAATTGAGTGACTCCTGATAGAGATACTAATTGCGCATATATTTCATTTGTTGCTGATCGATCATCTTTCCATGATAACATCAATCCGCTCAAGCCAATATATTTTATATCCAAAGCGCTTTGATTATTCGAAGCGTTACATACCATTAAACCATTCGTAGTCCATTGAACAACTCCTGCAGCATCAATGCGTTGTGCATAAATATTATTATCATTAGCATTTCGTTTATCTGTCCAGCCTATTATCGCACCGTTTGAACCATCAGGCTCAATACGAGGATTGTTTTGTGTATTGATAGCATTACATATAACTACTCCATTTGCAGCCCACAAGGCGGTTCCTGAACTATTAATGCGTTGAGCATAAATGTCATAATCCGTATTATTTCTTTTATCCTGCCAGGTGATAATGGCTCCACCTAAACTATCAGTTTCTATTTTTGGATTATTTTGGGTATTGGGCGAGGAACAAACACTTATTCCATTAGCTGTCCATAATAAAGTTCCGTTTGAACTGATTCGCTGAGCAGTAATATCCCAAAAATTATTCAGGGAATCTTCCCATACAATAATAGCTCCACCATTATTATCATTTACTATTTTTGGATTTTTTTGCTTGGTGGTATTTGAACAAACTGCAATTCCGTTTAAGGCCCATAAAATGTTGCCGGAAGAGTCAATCTTTTGAGCATATATATCATAGTTGCCTGCACGATTATCTTCCCAGGTAATAATAGCACTTCCATCATTGTTGTTGCAAATGACTGATGACTTTTGTGTTGAATTATCCGTGCAGATAGCCTGGCCATTGCTAGTCCATTTTTCAAAACCGTTTTTCTTTAAACGTTGCGCATAAATATCAGATGAATTGGTGAGGGAATTTCTATTATCATCCCAAGAAACTATAATACCCCCCTTGGTATCAGAAACCGCATGCGTATTGCCTTGCGATTTACTGGCAAGAGCAACAGGTGTGTTAATAATAGGGTTAGTATTCCACTGGGCAAATGATGTATATGATACTATAATGAAAAAGTGAAAAAAAGTTACTCTCATGGAATTCTATAATATAAGGGTAATATAAAGTTAACATTAAATTTATACAAAAAAGACAGAATCCTCAACTTTCATGAAGGAATAGTGCTAAAAAAATGAAATTAAATAGTTAAAGAATAGGCGATGCCTAGTATATAGATGCTCTCCGGCGTTGAAATATTAAATTCGGATTGCAAGAGGTAATATACATTTACCGAATTTCTTTTGTTTAATTGATATTCAAATCCGGCCACATTCCTGATTCGATGAAATCCGTTATCATAAGTTGGGCCATCGCCTCTGGGAGAACGTACTTGGTATCTTAATTCGCAGGAAAAGTAAGGCGTTACTCTATCATTGATAGTGTATTTTATGTCTGTTCTAAAGCGTAAAAACTGTTCAGCTAATTTTCCCTTTCTACTGGTATATAAATCCTGAACTTCAATCTGATATCTGATACGCTCACTTAACGTTACTTTGTTAATTTTTTTCTTAATAGAAATATCAAGCATCAATCGATGACGGTGACTAAAGCTTCCATCCAATCGTTTTTTTTGAATGGCCCGATACGTAGGGCTTATTTTAAGGGTTTTATTAAATTTATAATCAATACCCAAATTGGTATAAAATAAATTGATGCGCTGGTAATTTTCCTTAAGTCTTAACTCTTGGTCAACCACTAAATTTATTTTTTTAGTTAATTGATGTTGAATACTAAAGGTGGCCCACAAGCCGGCATCTTTGCTTTGTTGAGCATTGCATGATATAATTAGCAGGAGTAAGCCACTTAAAAAAAGTGTGCGGCGGGTAATCATTTTATTATAACAAGATCATTCAATACTACCTTTTCCTTTTTTTTGGTAATAGTTATTTCCCTTAACTCTTCTTTTGGAATAGATAAATAAGGTTTTGTCGGATCTTCCCCGATTACGTATACCTTATATTTACCTTTCCTTAAATAATTAAATTTAAAAGATCCGTCATAAGAAGTTTTTACTGTATTTCCAACTTCCTTGGCATCTCCATAAATAATATATACTGTTTCTCCCGGTAAATAATATTCTGAATTTAAAAGGGTATAACTGGCATCATAATCTTTTACATAAACCTTTCCCTCTATAGATGCAAATCCACCTTCACCTGGTTCTTTTTTGCAAGAAATAAAAGTGGCGCAAACAACCATAAAAAAAATTAACTTGTTCATGAACGTGTAATTAAGATAAATACAATGTTAAATAAACCTTAAATTTAATCAATTTTCATTTAAATTAATTATTTTGCAATATTTTATAAGCTGGCAAATCGTTGGTTAATGTATATTTGAACACATCGTTATGAGTAACAGAGTAAAATGTATTTTTATTTATATATGTATTTTCAGTGTGTTTTCACTGACCTTGCAAGCTTCTGTTGTGAGTTTATGCAAAGAAAGCAAAATTTTTAAAGGGCAGAGTTCGGCTAACCCGGTTACTGAAGAAGAAGAGGGAAGCCATGATAGCGATGAGACTGCAGATGAAGAGGTGTTTTTTATTGGCGACCACTCACCCTCTTATTCATCTGAGAATCTTTTGAAGCTTACCTGGGCAGGTTTAAATATAAATTATCCTTATAATTCAATAGCTATTTTAGTGCCCCCACCTAAATCTTAATTTAATATTTTGCCTATGTGATGTAGGAGTTTATAATTTTTATTAAATTAATTCTCAAGTTTTTTATGTTAAAAAGAAATTTAGCCGACCTTAAGTCGGGAATAGTAGTGTTTTTAGTGGCTTTGCCTTTGTGTTTGGGTATTGCTTTGGCGTGTGGAGTGCCCTTATTTTCAGGAATTATAGCAGGTGTTATAGGTGGAATAATCGTAACTTCATTAAGCGGCTCAAAATACAGTGTATCTGGTCCGGCAGCGGGCTTAACAGCCATAGTAATTTCCTCAATTGCACAATTAGGAAGTTTCGATGCGTTTTTGGCAGCTGTAGTTTTTGCAGGTATTTTTCAAATAATATTAGGTATTTTAAAAGCGGGAAGTATTGGAAATTATATTCCTAATGCCGTTATTAAAGGTATGCTGGCCGGTATAGGAATTATTTTGATTATTAAGCAAATTCCTCATTTGTTTGGATATGATAAAGATCCTGAAGGGGATGAACAATTTGTGCAAATCGACGGCGAAAATTCATTTACGGAGTTAGTCAACATGATAAATTTTATAACTCCGGGCGCTATTATTGTGGGAGTGGTTTCGTTTATTGTATTAATTATTGCAGAAAAGGATTTTTATAAGAAAAATAAAATCTTGGTAAATATACCAGGGCCTCTGTTAGTTGTAATTTTCGGCGTTTTATTTACCATCATTTTTAAGGCAGAACCTTTTCTGGCTATAGATTCACAACACCTTGTTAATTTACCTACTATTTCAACTTTTGCAGATTTAAAAAGCAATCTTTTTTTTCCGGATTTTAGTAAAGCAACTACCACTACATTCTGGATTATTGCTTTAACGTTGGCCATAGTGGCAAGTTTGGAAACCTTATTGGGTATTGAAGCTATTGATAAATTAGATCCTGACAAAAATGAGTCAAACACTAATAAGGAATTATTTGCACAGGGTATTGGTAATATTGCCTGTGGTTTAGTTGGTGGTTTACCGGTTACATCCGTTATTGTTCGAAGTTCGGCAAACATCCATGCAGGTGCAAAATCAAAAATATCGGTGATACTGCATGCTGTTTTACTTTTAGTGAGTGTGCTTTTGTTGCCTCAGTTATTAGCGCTCATCCCAAACGCATGTTTAGCGGCCATTTTAATTATGACAGGATTTAAACTTACCAAAGTGGCAATTTTTAAGGAACAATGGAAATTTGGTTTGGAACAATTTATTCCTTTTGTAATTACTATTACAGTAATGCTTTTGACCGATTTATTAAAAGGAGTTTGTGCCGGTGTTTTGGTATCAGTGATTTTTATTATCCGGGATAATATTAAATTTTCATTTGAATCAAGCAACGAGATCATGGATGGCAAAGAATACTATCTTATAAAATTACCACAACAAGTTACTTTTTTTAACAAAGGATTTCTGATCAAATTTTTTAAATCAGTGAGGGAAGACAGTAAGGTTATCATTGATGGAAGCATTAATAAGAGTATTAATAGGGATGCAAGAGATGTTATTTCGGATTTTGTGATCAATAGCAAAAAGAAGAATATTGATGTAGAATTATTTAAGTATCATAAGTAAAAATCTAAAGGAATTTATAAAAATGGAATCAATGAACGAATCATATCAGCGGTTATTAGAGGGAAATAAGCGCTTTTCTATGTCTAAAAAATTTGAAGACCCTTTATATTTTAAAAAACTATCTTTAGGACAGAGGCCTGATTATTTGTGGATAGGCTGTAGCGATAGCCGTGTGCCTGCCAATGAAGTAACCAATACAGAAAGTGGTGAAATTTTTGTACACCGGAATATTGCTAATTTAGTGGTACACACCGATATGAATTTGTTGAGCGTGCTTGAGTATGCCGTAAAATTTTTGGGAGTGAAGCATGTTATAGTTTGTGGCCATTATGGTTGTGGCGGAATTAAAGCTGCTATTGGCAACGAGCGTCATGGTTTTGTAGATAACTGGTTACGAAACATAAAAGATGTTTATAATAAATACTCATCGGAACTGGATGTAATTGCGGATATAGATAAGCGCATGGATCGCCTCACCGAATTAAATGTAATTGAGCAAGTACGTAATTTAGCAATGACCACTATCGTTCAGGATGCATGGGAAACAAGGGAATTGCATTTACACGGATGGGTATATGGAATCAATAACGGATTGGTAACCGATTTGAGTATTATACACGATGGAACAGAAGACATTGAACCGATTTACAGATTTAACATCGATAGGGTTAAAAAGAATCACTAGTTTATTACCAGCCTTGAACATAAAAAAATACCTCGACGGAATGTTGAGGTATTTTTTTTGTTATTCATTAAATCTTTTAAAAATATTTATTTTTTAATGGCCTGCTCAATCGCATTGGTTAACTCTACAAATTCGTTCACTGATAATTGCTCTGCTCTTTTGTCAAGGTATACAGATTCAACGGTATGGTTTCCGCTTAATACTTTAACGGAATTACGCACCGTCTTTCTCCGTTGATTAAAAGAAGCCTTGACTACTTTGAAAAACAGTTCCTCATCGCAATTAAGCTTTGTAGTTGTATTTCGTGTTAAGCGAATAACTGCCGATTTTACTTTGGGAGGCGGATTAAATACATGCTCGCTGACTGTAAATAAATATTCAATCTTATAAAAGGCCTGTAGCATTACGCTTAAAATGCCATAAGTTTTTGTGCCCGGTTTTTCGGCAATGCGTTGGGCCACTTCCCTCTGAAACATTCCTACCACACAATTGATGTTGCTTCGGTATTCCAATACCTTAAACATAATTTGCGTGGATATATTATAAGGAAAATTTCCAATCAGGTAAAAATTACCGGCGCTGGCAAAAGGAGAAAGATCGGCTTCTAAAAAATCCTGGAACTTAAATTTATGTTCATGCTGTGGATATTTTTCTTTTAAAAATGCTATGGATTCTGCGTCGATATCAAAGGCTGTGAAATTATCCTTCTCGATCATGTACTGCGTAATTACACCTGTTCCCGGACCAACCTCCAAAATAGGCGTGTTATCCTTAGGTAAAGAATTGACAATTTTTTGCGCAATATTTAAATCAATTAAAAAATGCTGGCCTAAATGTTTCTTTGCTTTTACGGGTGATGCCACAGTATTTTATTTGTTTGCGTTTAAATTTTGATAGTCTGTATCCAGAACTCTGATAGTTACGTGTTTACGAATATACACATGTTTGTCCTGAATTCTTCTAACAATGATCCCGGTTAACAGGAGAGCAGAGCTTACTATGATGGTTTGTTCATTCACAATTGTTGTATGCCCATTGGCAATATTGTTCCCGGTATCGATCATGAAAAACAAAAATCCGGCTGTAAACAACCAGGGGCTAAACATACCACCTCTTATTTTGATTGCTTTTAATTGCTTTAATTTTACGATTGAGTCATTTTCGAAAACCAATAGGCTGTCATTCATGTTCACTAGTTTATGAGTTCTGTAAAACAAATCACCTTTTAGCTTATAATCTATTTTCGAATTATTAAAAAACTGGTAAGACTTTGATTTTCCAAAAAAAGAATGATAATTAATGTCTAAAATTTTTTGACCATATGAAGTTTCAATGATTAAAAATAAGAATATAGAAAGAAGGTGTTTCATTAAACAATTTCAAGTAATGTTCTAAAGGCCACATATTTTCCTTCATACAAAGCTTTCATATCAGCTTGTAACCGTGGAGCTTCATCAGCCATATAAGATTCTATATCTTTCATGTCATTAAAAGAATATTGGGTCGAATAGGTGGCTCCTTCATCATCCACATTTAACACTTTGCACATTTTGTATTCTGTAAAAAGGCCCGTTTCCATCACCATCGGTATATGAACGGTTTTCATCCACTGATGCCATTCATCGGCAACTGCTTTATCAATGCTTACTGTAACGTTGTATATGTACATAATTTGTTTTTAGTTAGTTTTTTCAAATCTGTCACTTCGAGCAAAATTTGCCTGTATTTTGCAAATTTGTATCGAGAAGTTTATGAATTCTGTTCTCGATAATTTTTTTTGTAAAAGTCAGACAAAAAAATCACTCGAACTGACATATTTAATTTTATTTAATTTACAATATCTCCTCTTAAATCCCGGTAACGCTTTCTTGCATCCACTACGTAAATACTTCCGGGATATTTTACCAGCATGTCCTGGTATAATTGTTTTGCTTTTTCTTTATCGTTCAAATAACGTTCATACAATTCCGCTTCTTTAAATAAAGCATCATCTCCATACAATTCTGTTGGAAAAAACTCTAAAATATTTTCATACATTTTTGCTGCTTCCGCATAACGGTTTGTTTGCTTGTAGATCTCCGCTTTTTTATAATAAATATCATCGCCCAAAGTATGCTCACTGAAAATGGAATTGATACTATCGAGGCGCGCAATCGCCCTGTCATATTGATGTTGTAGTATCAAAAGTTCCGCCGATGCAAACATACTTAATGGTAATGCATTGGTATCAACACCAATGGCATCTGTAATTACTAAAGATAGATCCAATGCATCATTGGCAATGGTTTTAGTAGTAGCACCTTTTAAAACATCACACTGAGCTTTGGCCCATTTAAAATCAGATGCATAATAACTCAATTTGGCATTTCTGAATTTAGCACCTTGGCCAACCGTTTCGTATTTAAAATCTTTTTCAACCTGTGAGTAAAGTAAAGATGCATCCCAGATATTTCCGATCAGTAAATTCATATCACCAAGATCCAGTTTTATTTCGGCCAGCATATTTTTATCAAAAGTATATTGTGTGATCACCTCTTCCAATGATAGAATTGCTTCATTTGGTTTATTCAAATAATAAGCTTTTAACAAGGCTGATTTTTTAATAAGTGGAAAAGTCAAATTACTGATGCCGTATTCTTTAATAGCGGCTTCCATGTTTGTGTGCAGCGCAGTAATGTCTATCGTATTTGGGTTGGCCTGGCCGGTAAGCTGAAGATAGTTTGCATTTAGTTTTTCTATATGGGCTAGATCATAATAGGGATTGTCTTTTCCTTTACTCATGACATACTGATAGCACTTGTCGGCTACTTCATAATTTTCGTTGCTGACGCATAGTTTAGCCAGTTCCATAATACGGGTGCCGTCGCCTTTCTGGCGTTTATCCAATGCTTTGGATTGAACAAATGAACCTTGAAAATCTTTCTGCTGGTTCAATAAAAAAATCAGGAATTCAGATAAAACCGTTTTATCGGATTTTTGCTGAATGCGTTTTTGTAATTCTTCTTTTAAGATAGGGTTGTTAAGCCCTCCGTTTTTATCATCGTAGCCCAAAGATTGTTGCAAATTGGTTTGCGCGGTATACAATTCACTTTCACGAAACTCTATAGCGTCCAGGTACTCATTCACCATCGCTTTTAAGTCGCCTTTCTTTTTATAGAGGTCAGCTATTTCATAATAATAGGGGTAAGTTTCGGGTGTTTTTTTTCGACCTTTTTTATACACCTCAATCGCATAATCATATAATTCCACTTCTTCAAAGGCATGAGCTAACGCAAAAATCGTACTCTGTTCAGGGATTACTTCTTTAACCGCTTTATCGTATTGGTCTTTTTCCTTATCCGGATTCCCCATCAGTTTATAAACCAATCCAAGTTTTACGTATAAATGAGCATTGGACTCACTGTGCTTAATATGCCGTTTAGTGATCTTTTCTGCCGTTTTATAATCCTTGGTTTCAATTAAACATCTGAAATAATAAATAAAATAAGCATCTGGTAATTTATCATATAGCTTCTCAAAATAAACAACGGCTTTATCAAATTGTTTCTGCTCATAATACTGCATCGCCAACTTATCATCTGTTGTTTTTTGAGCGCTTACCGAAATAAACGACATTACAAATAAGATGCATATCAAAAAATGTTTCAAATTAATTAGCTGTAGTTGAACGTTTAATTTCAGGTTGAATCAATTCAGGTAAAACTCCGCTGTTTAGGTTTTTTACTAAATCTTCGCACACGGGCAAGGTCTGATTAAAGATCTCTAAATGTTTCCGAATGGTTTCGGTATTCACATTTAATTCTTCAATGATCTTTTCCGATTCTCTTTTTTCTTCATTAATAAACTCAATGGCTTCCTCTTCATCAATACTTCCTGTTTTTAAGTCATGCGACAAAGTTTGTAATTGTTCAACTGATAATTCTGCTTCAATTAACCAGCTGGAACGTAAGGCCAGGTAATCATTCATTCCTTTGCCAACGGATTGAAATGATTGTAAATTTTCAGCGACTGTTTTTGAAACGGTATCTTTTAAATGAGAATTGATAAAAAGAGAATAGGTGTATTGTTTTGAATATGCCTTCACACAAGCAGAACTATCCACGGTTTTAAAATGGGTGACTGATTGTTGTAATACTACCTTAAGACTATCGAGCTCTTTGGTGTATTTTTCATAACCGTGCGTATTCTTGCAGGAAGATAATCCAACTCCACAAATCACTGATATCAAACAAAGTAAAAGTCTCACATTTTTAAAATTAACAACTCAAATTTAAGCTTAAAAGCTCAATTATAATCATACAACTTTATTAATATATACTAAAATTTGGAGTCAGGCATTTGGTAAGATTTGGCTGAATTAATAGGAGCCGCCTGAACCAGCTCCGCCAGATTGGCCGCCACCAAACTCAAAACCATTCTCTGAAGTTTCTGGAGTTTTTTGAGTCATGCCTTCTAAAATAATTAATGCTTCAGCATTGCTTCTTAAAAAACTATTGGCATCTATTTCTTCTTCAAATGTAATGCCGTGTTTAGGAATTTTAAAATAGTTGATAGCGAAATACGCTACCGTAATTAACAGGGTGCCAGCTATAGTAAGAGATACTTCCGGATGCCCTAAGCTAAAGTAATATTTAAAAGTAATGGCTGATAATGCCAATAAAATAAGCCCTGACCAGAGCAACGTTTTATCTTTTTGTTTTAATCCAAAATAAATATAGATAATAGGAACTGATGCGGTAAGAATGTAAAATAAAAATGCCAATGGAATATCTTGTCCGGACGCTAATTGAAGATCAAAAAAAGATACGCTTGATTCCCTGATCACAAAATAATTGCAGGAAGCATAAAAAACAAGTAAGGCAACAAACTCAACCACACTAATGCAGGATTTCCAATAAGATAATTTCCGGTTGTTTTTAAATCTTTTGGTTTGAAAATATAAGAAGGCCGAAAAAAGCATTAGTACAAATGGCATGATCATTTTTGCAACATCGCCCAACTTTAAAATAAATAAAAACAAGATGGTGTAAACACAAAAACATAAGGCTAATGTGGCTATCCTGTCCGCATACCTGATCACTGCAAAAGTGATAAAGGGAAGTGCCATACAGGCGATTAATAAAGAATTGTCTTCTCCGTTAAAATCGGTTATTGCAAAAAGAAAACCCAATAGGGATAGTAATCCCACATACAATAAAGCTTCATCACTACCGGCATTATAAACAGGTTTCGACTTTATCAAAAATTCAAGGGCGGTAAAACAAACTGCCGCAAAAAATAAAGAAGTGATAATGAAAAAGCTATTGCCGCTACTATTAAAACCTGCTGCAAACATCAGGAAATAAATGCCCGACGCTGCCAAAAGAATAAAACACGTAAAAAGGAATAATCCAATCTTAACAAAAATGTTTGGTGTATAGAAATGATTACTATAACTATTTGAAATGGCGTTAAACTGCTCTTCTGAAATTAATTTCTTAGCAAACCAGTTTTCCGCTTTTCTTTTAAGCGAAGTATTAAAAATTAGGGTTGAGTTATAGGCCTTCATTTTATCGTTTGACGATCTTTTTAAGATTTAAAAATAAAAAAATGACTCCTACTGCAGATCCCATAACATATAACATTCCTAAAAGAAAAGTGCCTTCACTTATATTATCAATTTCGGATAAAAAATAGAATATAAAGTATGTCAATCCGATGTATCCATATAAAACGGAAAGCAACAGGAACAGGTAAGATTTATGTGCAAGTGCATACCTGATAAAATAAACGCAGATGCCGGCTAATATCAATAAAATGATTAATTTGAGTTCCTGATCAAATAATGCAGCAAGGGTAGCAATACTTAAAAGATTAAGAGCAAAATTATTATATGTAAAGCCGAAGTGTTTTTTAATTCCTTTTTTATGGGAATACCAGTCCCACACACATAGTGCTATTCCTAAAGCCAGAGCAGTAAAAATAACGGAGAGATCAGAGAAATCATTATTGTCTATGAGTTGCCTTGGAGAAACACTTAATCCAAAAGTTCCGGCCAATCCCGTAATACCAAGTGATAAAATTCCTTTATGATCGAAGCGATAAGCAAGGTAAAATGCCAGTAGGGTGGGAATAAAAACAAGAATGCCGTAGTGCTCGCCAAAAGGATTGTATTGAAATTGAAAATATCCAACAAACAAGGCAAATAGCAGAAAGCCCAACAAAACAACATAATCAAAGAAAGGCGAAGTGTGTGTGATTTTTCCGTTTTGATAGGGCAATGTATGTTTGGCAGCATAATAAAAACAACCTGCAAAGCTTGCGGCAATGGCGGCTAATATAACCTGATGACCGATGGTGTCAATATTCTGATAAACTAAAATACCAATACCGGATGATAATAATAAAATCCCCAGGTAAAGGATGGTTCTCAGTTCCCAGTGAATGGAAAATAATTGAGATGCTTCAGCAGACCTGATTCTTTCGAATTGATCTTTGTCAAGGTGCCCATCTTTAAATATCTGATTTAACTCTGCCATTATAATTTATAAATATAATTAAAATCTAAAAGACTTGCTGTTCAAATATCAAATCCCCTTTATCTTATTACAAAACCGTTGAAACAAAAAAAGATAAGGACATGAGATTATAATTTATATTTACCATATGGTTTTTACCCTATTAAAAGAAAGTATTGTATTTGCCTGGGGCGCCTTGATTGCCAATAAGCTCCGCACCTTCCTTAGTTTATTAGGAATTACCATTGGCATCTTTGCTATCATTACTGTGTTTACCATTGTAGATAGTTTAGAACGCAACATCCGTGGCAGTGTTCAAAGCCTTGGAGATAACGTGGTGTTTGTGATGAAGTGGCCATGGACATTTGGCCCTGATTATCCCTGGTGGAAATACATGAACCGCCCAGTTCCTGAATACAGCGAACTGGCAGAAGTTGAACGCAAAGCAAAAAGTATTGAAGCCGTAGGGTTCAGAATTGGTGCCCGTAAAATATTGAAACATAATAATAATACAATTGAAAACGGTTTGGTTTCGGGGTGGTCATACGGTTATGGAAAAGTAAAAGCGTTTGATATTGTGGAGGGGCGTTACTTTAGGGAAGATGAAGCAGAAGGCGGATACAATGTGGTTTTGTTAGGATACACCCTGGCCGATGGTTTATTTCCAAACAATGAATTCCCAATTGGAAAAACCATTAAAGTAGCAGGGAGAAACTGCAAAGTTATTGGCCTCTTTAAAAAAGAAGGAGAAAGTATGCTGGGAAATAGTATGGATAACCAGGCAGTGGTACCCTACAATTTTGCACGTTTATTTATGGATGTGAAATCTGAAAATAGTGATCCTTTTATTGCTGCCAAAGCAAAACCGGGCGTTACCAATGATCAGTTAAAAGATGAGCTCATCGGGATCATGCGATCCATCCGGGGATTAAAACCATTGGCGGATGATGATTTTGCGCTGAATGAAACTAATTTGTTAAGTAAAAACTTCGATGGACTGTTTGATATTGTGGGCATTGCAGGTGCCATCATCGGGGGCTTTTCTATTTTAGTAGGTGGTTTTGGCATTGCCAACATTATGTTCGTGTCGGCGCGGGAACGTACTAACCTAATCGGAATTCAAAAATCTCTCGGGGCAAAAAATTATTTTATACTCGCACAGTTCTTATTCGAAGCTGTGTTTTTATCGTTGATCGGAGGCATCATAGGACTATTACTCATTTATGCCCTCACCTTTGCTGCCGACGGGGTGATTGATATGGAAATCACTTTAACCCGTTCCAATATTATTTTAGGTCTAACCATTTCGGTATTGATTGGCATCATCAGTGGTTTCATCCCCGCTTATGGCGCCTCTCAGTTGGATCCGGTAGAAGCAATAAGAACCAATTAAACAATAAAACAAAAGGTGTCTGTCCCGATCGCTATCGGGAGTCGAAGACAGAACTAATTAATATGGCAGCTATACAACGTCCGAAAACCATCTCTGTGATCACGGTCATTGCCATTGTGCTGGTGTTGTTGGCGTTTCCAATGCTGTTTATGCCTTCCATTAAACGCATGGGCGATTTTATTCCCATGATCCTTGGCATCATCATTACCCTGCAGTTCGTATCATTAATTGGGATTTGGCACATGAAACAATGGGGTGTTCAATTATTCATTATCATGTTTTGCATTAGGCTCATCACCTTCATGTACCTGGATCTCTATGGCTTCCGTTTCTTTTTTAGCATCTTTTATTCGGTGCTGTTTATTATTTTATTTATGATCCATTATAGGAAGATGGATAGGAATTTGTAGATCATTTCCATTCTTTTATTAAATTTATAGGTATGGTTAATTCAAAGCAACTTTCTTCACTACTCTTTCTTCTGCTGATATTATTTCTATAAAATATATTCCTTTAGCCTGAGTACTTAAATCTATTTCAGAGCTTAACTCAGTGCATTTATATTTGTTTAATATGCAGTTGCCCAACACATCATACACACAAATAGTGGTTGTAGAAGATTTATTTTTAAAATTGATTATGAAAATTCCTGATGTTGGATTTGGATAAACATCAGGATTAATTTTTTCATTTTTTAATTCATCAATTGTTGTAGTATTACTCGCATCCAAGATTGCAAGGAAGTAATTAATGCCTGGCATTCCAATAAGTGTGTCATCAAGCACAATTTTATTATCGAACATTCCAGAAATGAAACAGGTATTATTAGAAAGAGCTGCGATTCCTTGCCCTGCTCTTATGAGAAAAAGATGAATCTTGGACTAACCAAATTAAATTCCCTGAGGTGCTTATCTTACCGGTTTTAAAAAAATATTCGCGCGGAGGATTACCACTAAAAGTCCATTTAAGATGTGTTCCTGTAAAATAAATATTGTCAGTTGAGTCAATGTCCATTCCATTTATATATCCTCTATCTTCGACAAAAAAATTTTGAAGTAAGAGGCCATCGTTTGAAATTTTTTTGATGGCTCCATAATCCAAGTAATGCGAACTTTGCGTTTCAATTATAAAAATGTCGCCAACAGAGTTAATTCGTAAATTATGGATGGATTCATATATTCCACCTCCTATATATTTTTCCCATAGCAAATTTAGGGAAGGATCAAATTTAAGTACATAACGGGAATAAGGCCCATTTGTTATTGTTGACGTATCAATTTTAACAGTGCCACTTATTGTTGCTAGTAATATTAAATTTCCAAGTTCATCCTGTTTGATCTCTTGTCCTACTGAGATAGAGTACAGGTCTAGTGGCATTCTATCTACGAATTTCATTTGCTGTATATTTCCATTCATATCAAACTTTGAAATGAACATGTCTAGACCAATGGTTTTCGGAAAAACAGTCTGACCGATGAAAGTGGTATCATGTACAGCGCCTGTTACATAAATGTTATTATTATGAACACAAACATCCCCGGCAATATCATTGGAAATGCTTCCGATTTGTTTTAGCCAGATGGCGTTACCTGTTGGGTTTAGTTTAAGCATGAAAACGTCCAGATCTCCTTTACTGAATAATGAGATGGAATCTACAACCAAAGTGGTGCTGAATGTTCCTACGATATAAATATTGTCGACAGTATCAAAATTTACATTAATTATAGTGCCACCAAAAGATTTCACCCAAATGAATTTTCCATTTGAATTATATTTCTTTAATTCAGTTTCACCATGGCCGACAGTAAACACTTCATCTCCATGATTCTTAACAACTCGTGTATCGTTAGTTGAAGAAACAATGCTGTCCCATACCCATTGTTGCGCAAAGACAGATAGATCCACAATACAAAAAAGAGTCATTATGATTTTTTTCACCGCTATAATTTTATCCAAAATTACTTGGCAATTGCGCCTAAACTTTTTCTTTTCGCTAAGACGGCACTTTTGGTAGTTACTTAATGGTGCTATATTCATTTCACTTTGCAAAATTCCCGTAAACATTTATCTTTGAAAAAAGATTAATTCCTCATGGAGCAGAACCTGAAACCCGAAGAACGTGAACTGGTAAAACTGGTGCAATATTTTAAAAAACGCGCACAGGTATTGATTAGTGAAGATAAGATGGATGATGCTTATTCTCAGATGTTGGAAACCTGCGATAAATTAAGTGAGCAACTTTTTATCCACGCCAAAAACAGAGATACAATTTTAGGAGAACGCGAACAGTTGGATGGGATGATCAAGGACAATGCCAAATGCCCCAAATGTAATAGTAATGAAATGCTCAAAGTCATTGGTTTTGATACAACTGCCGAAGGCTGGAAAAGCAATAAATATAAATGCCGACGTTGCAACATTGCTTTTGTTTGGAATACACCCAATAATCCATGGGATATGATTCCTTACGTTGAAAAATTTATTAAAGACACCGAAGAAAAAATAGCAGGTCTGGATGCTTCTGATCAAAATCTTCAACAAACCATCCAAGGCCTTGATGCAATGAAGGCAAACCTTGCTAAATTAAAACCCGTTGCAGAGGCTTCAGATCTAGATATGCAGGACTTAGCAGAACGCGAAGTACAAATGGCTGATATGGTGCACAAGTTTAAAAAACACCTGATGATCGAAAAGATTAAGATGGAAGAATAATAGCATCTCTGTTCAGATAATTGCCTAACACAGGTTAATACTTTTCATTGTTTTTACGCGCGTTTTACGCGCTTGTAGTCTTAAAATGGATTACACTTATATAAACCTTCATTTAAATTTATAGTATTCATCGATTCATCGGTGCAAATTGTTAATTAGTCTGAAAATGCTATTTAACTGTCAAATTGTTTTGTTTTATTCAAAACTTTAATTATATCTTTATATAGAATTGACCACTACGTTAGCTCAACAAAAACATACATTTTAATCAATAAAAACATGGTTGCAGAAGAAGTTGAAACCCATAATTTAATAGATCCGTTAAAAGCTTTTTTTGGCTTTGGAGGATTTAAGGGAACCCAAGAAGCTATTATCAATAATATACTAAACAAACAAGATACTTTTGTAATCATGCCAACCGGTGGAGGAAAGTCGTTGTGCTACCAACTACCGGCCATTATGAGCGAAGGAACAGCCATTATTGTTTCGCCCCTAATTGCTTTAATGAAAAACCAGGTGGATGCCATTCGCGGTTTCAGTAACGAAACAGGCATTGCCCACTTTTTAAATTCCTCTTTAAATAAATCGGAAATTGCCACTGTTAAGAAAGACGTGCTTTCCGGAAAAACAAAATTATTATACGTTGCCCCTGAAACTTTAAATAAGGAAGATAACATTGAATTTTTCTCTGAATTTAAAATTTCCTTCTTTGCTATCGACGAAGCGCATTGTATTTCAGAATGGGGACATGATTTCCGTCCTGAATACCGTAGATTACGTCCAATCATCGACAAATTAGGATCTGTGCCCGTAATGGCTTTAACAGCAACAGCTACGCCTAAAGTTCAACAGGATATTCAAAAGAATTTAGGCATGCTGGAAGCCAGTTTGTTTAAATCGTCTTTTAACCGCGATAATTTATATTATGAAGTTCGCGCCAAGCAAAATGTGATCAAAGAGATCATTAAATATGCAAGGCAAAATGCGGGTAAATCAGGGATTATCTACTGTCTGAGTCGTAAAAAAGTGGAAGAAGTAGCGCAGGCTCTGATTGTTAACGGCGTAAAAGCTGCCCCATATCATGCAGGTCTTGATGCTAAGGAACGCGCTAAGACCCAGGATGGGTTCTTAATGGAAGATATTGATGTGATTGTTGCGACCATTGCTTTTGGGATGGGAATTGATAAACCGGATGTGCGTTTTGTGATCCATCACGATATTCCTAAATCATTAGAAGGCTACTACCAGGAAACAGGACGTGCCGGACGTGACGGAGGAGAAGGGAATTGCCTGACTTTTTACAGCTATGATGATATCATGAAACTGGAGAAGTTTATGAAGGATAAACCGGTAAATGAGCAGGAAATAGGAAAGCAAATGTTGTCTGAAACGGCTTCGTTTGCAGAAACTTCTTCGTGCCGTCGTAAATTCATTCTTCATTATTTTGGAGAAGAATTTGATGATGCCAAATGTAATGAGATGTGCGACAACTGCCGTCATCCAAAACAAAAATTTGAAGCACAGGATGATTTAATACTGGCTATCAAAGCTGTCAAAGAAAGCAAAGAGAAGCACAAAGTGAAGGATATCATTAATTTGCTGATTGGAAACTTAACGGCTACCGGAAAATCATACAAACACAACGAATTAAAAACATGGGGCGAAGGAGTAGAATCTGATAAAGACGATAAATTCTGGAATGCCGTGATGCGCCAGGCTCTTGTAAATGGGTTCTTCTCAAAGGATATTGAAAATTACGGTTTGGTAAAAATCACCGATAAAGGAAAAGAATTTTTAAAGAGTCCGTTTAGCATCAAGTTCACACGCGATAACGATTTCAGCAATGCAGAAAGTGATAACGATGATGATATAGTTGGAGGAAAAGGTTCGCACAGTACTGATGAGGTTTTATATGCAATGCTAAAAGATCTGACTAAAAGGGTAGCCAAACAAAATAATTTACCTCCGTATATTATTTTCCAGGAACCATCTTTAGAGGAGATGTCCATCAACTATCCGATCACCATGGAAGAAATGGCCAAAATTACGGGTGTAGGTGCCGGTAAAGCGGCTAAATACGGCAAAGCATTTTTAGAAGTAATTAAAAAACACGTAGAAGAAAATGACATTGAGCGTCCGAGCGACATGGTCATTAAATCGGTGGTAAATAAATCAGGGTTAAAAGTATTTATCATTCAAAACATTGACCGTAAGGTTAGTCTGGAGGATATGGCTAAAAATAAAAACCTGAAGATGAACGATCTGTTAACAGAAATTGAAACGATCGTAACTTCGGGAACAAAAGTAAATATCAACTATTACATCGATCAGGTGGTTGATGAAGACAAGAAAGATGATATTTATGAATGCCTCAGAGAAGCTGAAACAGATGACATCACAGCTATTTTAAAAGAATTGGGCGAAGATGAATACAGCGAAGAAGAAGTAAGATTGTTGCGAATTAAGTTCATAAGTGAATTTGCAAATTAGTTTTTTTAAGTTTGTTTGCAAAGAAGCCATCCGCTAAGTAGCGGATGGCTTCTTTGCTGATAGCTGATTTCAAAAATTTTGTCATGCGTGCGTGCCTAAAACGATGCAATTAATCATAATGTACTGAACATCAATTAATTAATCTAAGCCCCAAGCATTTTCGTATGTTCAAATAAAGGTTAACTTTATATTCCCGTATTTCATATGACTTTTTTCTGTAAAAAATGTAACATTATTGCCTTTTTAGTTGGCTTGTTTATCTGTCATGAGAATATTATGATGGGACAAAACAAGGATGAAATAGTATCCTCGTATATTAAAAGTTTAACAGAAACCTGGAATGAGTTTAATACACAAACTTTTTCCTCTTACATCATTGATACAACGGCCACATTAAAATCAGAGCCATTTAAAATAGATCAAAAGTCTTTGGTTGATAACCGCACTAAAATGCAGCTGAGGTTAAATCAATTGCAGCAAACCATCAATAAAAAAGATGTGGGTTTGCATGCAACGGTTAATTACCAGGAAAATTTTAATAACCCGATTGTTGACCCCGAAGAATTCGTTGTTTTTAAACGGCGTGCTATCGCCGGATTCGATTGGGATATTTTAAGCAATGGATTTTATGAAAGCAGGCTGAGAAACAAAATACTGAAACTGAATTACGAAACATTGGAAAAAAAGCAACAGACAGAAAAACTGAACGCTTTTCAGAATGCTCAGACAGCGCAGATCATTGCTTACTTTAATATTAAAAAAATTGAAATTTTAAATGTCCGAAAAAATCTGAATAACAAACAAGTTCCGGTGATCGAAAAATTGTGGGCCATTAAGCACATCACAAAAGATAATTATTTAAAAGCGCTTCAAAACACCACAGATATAAACGCCCAGTATAATATTTATCAGAATTATAATCAGGCCAGGGCAAATGGAAAGACTTTTGATTTTGAATTACCGATCCTTGATATTAATATTCAACAGCTTTTACAAAAAGCAAACATTTCCACGTTTGATTCAACGGCTAATGATGCCACACGTCTTGCTAAATATCAATCCTCTTATTTAAAAGATGTGAGTTTAAAGGCATACACCCGTTATAATTATTATGATGTAAGTAATGCGAACCAACCAAATAGATCTTTTGTTTCTATAGGGATGAATTTATCTATGCCGTTGGCGTTTAATCAAAAAGATAAAAAGGCCTTTTACCTGCTTCAGCAACAACTGACCATTGCAAAAGAAGAAATTGATTCTGTTGATTTCGAAGCATCGATCTTAAATAAATATTATGAGTATCAATATAAATTGAAGCAATTTAAAAACCTATATCATAAGCGATTGGTATTTGAAGAACTACTAAGAACTGAGCGTGCAAAGCAACAATTTGATGACATGGAGTTTAATCCCAATACGGCTTTGTTTATATTGGATGATTATTGGAGCAACGCGATTGAATTACTGGATTTAAAACAGGATCTTTATAAAATTCTCCTTGACTTGAAAACAAGAATGCCGGCGGTTCAGATATCTGAGTATACCAGCTCGTTGAATTTATCCAATCTGAATATAGCTTCCAGTAATCCCCCATTTAAAGCTGTTTATATTTGGAGCGATGCCTTTAAGAATAACTCCCAAACCGTTATTAATGAGTATTGCAAGGTCAATGAATTTAATCCTTTGCTGATCTCATATAATCCCGGTAAAGCATATGTGTTGCAAATTTCTGATTTTATTTCGAAGAATCACGGTACACCGGTACACTTAATGATCGGAAGTAACAAGTTGTTGCAAACAGGTATTAGTGGATTTTTAGATACCTTAAAAATGAACATGAACCTGTCATACATTAAAGGCATTCATTTGGATATTGAGCCGCATACTTTCCCTGACTTTAAAGAAAATAAAGAGCAGTATTTCAAAAAATATATTCAGCTGTTAAAACAGGCAAAACAATTTACAGATAAAAACCATCTGGAACTATCTGTTTCCATTCCTTTAAATTATCCCGAAGAGGTTTTAACAGAATTAAATACACTCTGCAATTATGTTTATTTAATGGCTTACGAAAATGTTGACCCTGATTTTATTTCCAGGAAAACCTTAGAGGAAAAAGCAATACTGAAAAGTAAATGCGTTTTAGCATTAAGAACAAAAGATTTTGAGAACAGGAACAGCATGGATGAAGCTTTAAAAAAATCCGGTTTTGATAAATCCGCATACCATGATCTGGATGACCTAATCAAATTTGACAACCAAAGTATTAACGTGAAGGAAGGCAACAAGTAAGATGAAAAGCATAAACTTCCAGAGAAACAAATCATTGATCCGCGTTGTTAATGAGCAAAAAGTAAAAAAGAAAAAACAACGTAACTGGGACAGAATTCTTTATATAGGCTTACTCTTGACTTTCATCCTTTTCATGTTTTACTATTTCTTTTTTAAGTTTGTGTATGTGCACGCCTTTGGCCATGTTATAATCGAAAACACGCACATTCGCTTAACGGATGATGCCCGCGTGATAGAATTTTATGTGAATGAAGGCGATAGTATCCAAAAAAATGATACTTTATTTTCATATGCTCTTGATCGGGATGATGACATCAACGGACAATCATCTCTGAGTATTGGTTCCATTACTGCTGCTGGAAAAGACGAATGGTGGGTGAAAGAATTATTTGCTCTGAAAAAGAAAATCGTTTTAAACAACATTGATGTTTCTGAAAACGGTAATCTTATCGCTAATTATAAAACTGAGATCAAGCGATTAAGTAATGAAGTGATTCTTGATGTGATGCCAAAAAGCAGACTGGAGTTTGTACAAAATGAAATCTTCCGATTAAATACTGAAAATCAAAAACTTCAAAAGGAAAATAGTGAGTTAAATGGATTGATCAAAACATTGGGGCCAACCACCAATAAAAATAAGTACAGTGCTTCCAACATTCGGTTAAAAAACGGCTCTAGAGGTTTAACTGAACTGAGTAAGCTGGCATTCAGTGAGGAGTTATTGTCAGAACCCAAATATTTTAAATCCCCGATCAGTGGCGTTTCTACCCGCATCTTTATTCATAATTACGAAACGGCTCTAAAGAGCGAAGAAATTATGTCCATTCACCAGGCCCATCCTGCTTTTATAAAAGCCTATTTTGAACAGGAGGATTTGCGGTATTTTAAGGTAGGCGATGAATTTGAAATAAAATTTCCTGATGGAACAACCAGTATCGGGATCCTGAAACGGTTTTATATTGCTACTTATACGTTGCCTGAAGAGTTCCAAAAAAAATACGAGCCAACCACACGAAGCATTGCCGCGGATATTTACCCGGCAGATTCACTTGAGATAAAGAAATGGCATGCGTTTTACAAAATGAGTGTGGATATATCAAAATTAAAATTTAACTAGGCTATGGATAAAACGTTAGCGAATAATAAAGTTGAATTTCATGATAATATTTTAACATGCTTTGGTAAAACATTCTTTTATTTTGAATCCTTTAGTTCATTAAAGATTGATGATCTTGAAAAATACGACGCGATCATCATCGATGCCAGAGACGTAGAATTCACACGCATCATTATCAAAAAATTCCGCAGTCATTCAAATATGGAATTTTATCTGAAACCACTTTTTTTAATTAATAATAAAGTCACAGATGATCCATATATAAAAGAATTGGCGGATGGCATCATCATGTCTTTTGATCAGATACCTGAAACAATCAATGATATAAATCAGATTAACATGAAGATTACGCGACTTGAAAGTTCGCCAACTTCATCTTTTGAGATTCAGGTATTTAAAAAAGCGCTGAACTTTATGTTTACCCGTGAAATCAATACGTTAAAACCTATTACAGATATTAACTCTACTATAGGCTATTGTTATCCTGTAATTTCCGTGAATTTTGAAGCCTTTGAAGAAGCAAAAGTTATTGAAATTTTAGAATGGGCCGAAAAAGAACATTTGATATGGCCTGATTTCCAGGACAGGGTTTATTTGTGCAGTAATTGCAAAGGGGGCCATCTGTCTTTTAGGGAAATATGCCCTAATTGTGATTCGGCAAATATGCGGTCAGAAGATCTTGTTCATCATTTTCCTTGTGGATACATTGGAGCAATTAGTGATTTTAAAAACAACATTGATACTGTTTTAACTTGCCCTAAATGTTCCAAAAATTTACGACACATTGGTGTGGATTATGATAAGCCTTCTATCATTAACCATTGTCATAATTGCAATGATGTTTTTCAGGATTATTTAGTAAAAGCAAAATGCATACAATGTAAAACTGATACCGATGTGCAGTTCCTGATTTCGAAGGATATCAATCTGTATAAACTCACCAAAAAAGGAAGGAACTCTGCGGTGGGTGGAATTTACACGTCAGATTATGAATTGGATCATGAAATTGCAGGTACATTGGATTTTAAAACGTTCTCAACCATGATGCATTATGAACAGGAAAGGACAAAGGCGAACGTGACACTCAGTTCAAACCTGGTAGTTTTTTACTTCGAGAATATTTTTGATTTATATAAGATAGTTAGTAAGTCTAAAGAAAAATCGTTGTTGGCAGAATTTGTAACGATCATTCGTGATAACATCACCCCGGCCGATTTTATTTGCATCAATAATCCTTCCATCATCAGTATCTGTGTGAATGATGTAGCTTTGGAGGAAGCTAAGATCATGGTATTGAAAATTACGGATAAGATCGAGGAATTAGTGAGGGATAACTTCGAAAAATTTGAATTATCAGTTGTTTCGCAGGTTGCCTTATTGAGCAAAAGTCAATCTTTTGATAAGCAAATCCAATCTATTATTAAAGAGTTGGTTGAAAAAACATGATAGAAGCCGTTGACGGATTTTTTAGTTATATCTCAGCTGCCGGTCCCTCCAAGTTATTAAGAATATTCTGGTTTTTTGTTTTTTTTGAGTTCGCCCGTTTCTTTATTTTTGAATTAGCCGTTCTAATCATCTGGAAATTGCGTGAACCGCAACGCAAAGAACGTTATAGTAACGCCAGAAGACGATTGTTTATTGAACGCCCTTTAGTTTCTGTAATTGTTCCAGGAAAAAATGAAGGGTTGCACATTTTTAAATTGGCCAATTCCTTAAAAGAACAAAGTTATACCAATTTTGAGTTTATAGTAATTGATGATGGTTCTGATGACGATACAGAGCGGATCTGTAAGAGTCTTCAGAAAAACGGGTTTATTGATTTATTTTTAAGAAATGATGTTAGGGGCGGAAAAGCATCAGCAGCTAATTTAGGTTATCGGTTTTCCAAAGGAAAAATTATTGTCCATTTGGATGCAGATTGTAGTTATGATAATGATGCCATTGAAAAAATCATTATTCCTTTTTATCTGGATGATGCCATTGGTGCAGTTGGTGGAAATATTTTGGTCAGAAATTATAAAGATAGTTTATGTGCCACTTTGCAGGCGATAGAGTATTCTGATACCATTTCAGTTGGACGAATCACTTCCAGTTATTTGGGTATTTACAGGTTGGTGTCGGGAGCTTTTGGTGCATTTAAACGCGAAGCGCTTGATCGTGTAGGTGGCTGGGATATCGGACCTGGGTTAGATGGTGATATAACGGTAAAATTACGAAAGCTAGGATATTTAATTGTATTTGAATCGGAAGCTGTTTGTCAGACAAGTGTGCCGGACACTTTCAGGAAATTAGTTAAGCAGCGTTTACGATGGGATAAATCCATTATTCGTTTCAGAGTCAGAAAACACCGCGATGTGTTTTATCCAAATGCTACCTTTCGCTTTTCAAATTTTGTATCCAGTGCAGAAAATATTACCTATAATTTGTTGTTAAATATAAAATGGTGGATCTACCTGGTAGACATGGTTGTTAATTACACTTCTTTGCTGGCTTTTGTTTTTCCATTTAATATTTTGCTGTATACCGTTAATAATTTTTTGAAGTTTTTGGTATTTTCTTTATTCAGAAAGAGAAAAAATTCCTCGATTATTTATTTTATTCCTTACTTACCACTCATGGTATTGTATTTTGGATTTTATTTAAGGTTAGTGCGTTCTGTAGCTTATGTACAGGAGTTCTTTTTTAAGCGTTCTTATAAAGATGCATGGAACCCGGCAAAGTCTTCCAATCATGCAAAAAAACTGGGAATTTAACTTTTTAAAATTGCAAGTAGTTTAAAAACGCTCAAAACGCTTAGGTGTTCAATTTAATTGATGTTATGAGCAGTTGGCAGTTAAAAACCCTCTTTTATCAAACATTGAAACTTTAGTTATTTTTAGGTAAATTCGCGTATATGACATTTATATCAAAAAAAAATAAAGCTGATAGTAAACATAGTTCAGCAATTATCTGCTCAGTATTTAAAAATAGAACAGAGTATGCTTTAACTAAAGAGCAGTCAGATTATATCACTCATGATATTAAAATAAACGATAAAAAACTAATTTGCATCAACACTTTTTCACGTTTGGTATGTATTATCTTGATAGATGATAAAAAGAATCATTATA
>JANPOX010000603.1:0-9076 GCA_031428235.1 Bacteroidia bacterium
TAAATCGTGTTGGTTCCGCCTTCCACTATTAAACTGGAAATTTGGTTTGCATAACAAAAGTCTAATACAGCATTTACTTTATTGTCCCAATCTATTTTTACAAATTCAACATGGTTTTTTATTTTATTTTCAACCTTATTAAAAATTACGGTTCTAGAGTCACTATTGAAAATATTCAGATGAGTAGGCAACTCAGAGTTCCTGGCAATAACAAAACGAATAGGATTTTTTCCATCTACTAATCGTGTTGTTAAGTGTGGATCATCGGCCAATAAAGTATTGTAGCCAATTAATATAGACTGCTCTTCGCTACGCCACTGATGCACTAATCTCTTACTTTCTTTTCCGGTGATCCAATTATCCTCTTTGTTTTCAGGCAAGGGCCACTGACTGATAAAACCATTTTGTGTCTGTGCCCATTTTAAAATAACATAAGGGCGCTTTTGTTCATGAAAGGTAAAAAAGCGTTTGTTTAATTCCCGGCATTCAGCATCCAGAATTCCATGTTGTACATCAATGCCGGCCTCTTTTAATTTCTGTATTCCTTTTCCGGAAACTAAAGGATTGGAATCCAGATTACCTACGACTACTTTTTTTATTCCTTTTCTTATGATTAAATCAGCACACGGTGGTGTTTTCCCATGATGAGAACAAGGCTCTAAAGAAACATAAAGGGTACAATCCTTTAATAGTTCATCAGTTACTTTAGCAATTGCATTTGGTTCTGCATGTGATAGACTATATTGCTCATGATACCCTTCCGAAATAATTTTATCATTATGCACAATCACACAACCAACCATAGGATTTGGAGCAACTTGTCCTAATCCTTTAGCGGCCAATTCCAAGCATCTTTGCATGTATGTTTCGTGCGTTGCGATAATCAGTATTTTCAGGCTTAAAGTTAAAACATTAATTTAAAATTGGGCTTAATTATCATCTTTAATTCGTTATTTTTATACCATGCTAAAATCAATGACAGGCTTTGGAAAAGCCACAAAAGAATTTGAAAACAAAACAGTAAATGTGGAGATCAGATCGTTAAACAGTAAAACGATGGATTTGAGTTTGCGTTTATCTTCCACTTATAGGGATAAGGAACATGAACTAAAGAGTGAGGTCACAAAATTGCTTGAACGCGGTAAAGTTGATTTGTCAGTTTATGTAGAATCAAAAATAAAAGAAACACCTGTTGAAATAAACACTGATTTAGCAAAAACCTATTACAATAAATTGAAACAATTAGCCACAGAGTTAAATGAACCCACCACTAACTTAATGGCACATGTTTTAAAAATGCCGGATGTTTTAAAATCGGAGCGCAAAGAGCCAAATGAACAGGATTGGAAAGATATTCAGGAGGTAGTTCTTACCGCGGTGGATGATTTAAATAAATTTAGAGAAGACGAAGGAAGATCTATTGAAAAAGATTTTGAGCACCGTTTGGAAAATATTTCTGATGCTTTAGAAAAAATAAAAGTACATGATGCTAATCGTATCCAGACAATTAAAGACCGGATAAAAAAGAATCTGGAAGAAGTAGTTGGTAAAGATAAAGTAGATAACAACCGTTTTGAACAGGAACTGATTTACTACATCGAAAAATTAGACATTAATGAAGAAAAGGTTCGTTTAAAAACACACCTGGACTATTTTATTAAAACCATGAAAGAGCCTGCCGGCGGACGAAAATTAAATTTCATTGGGCAGGAAATAGGCAGGGAAGTAAATACGATTGGCTCTAAAGCCAATGATGCAGAAATGCAAAAAATGGTTGTATTAATGAAGGATGAACTTGAAAAAATAAAAGAGCAAACTAATAATGTTTTATAGGCATGAATCTTTTTAAATTATCAGGTATTATTTCCATTGTATGCGGTATTATTTGCTGTATAGCTTTGTTTAATCCAAGCTATCTGCCTTTTGCTTTATTGTTTGCCATTGCTGGTTATACATTTTCAACCATTAATATATACTTGAATGCCAAACATGAGATTACGAAAAGCAGTTTTAGTTTAGGTTATATTGGGATGGTCCTGGCATCTGTTCCAGTTATTTTTATTTTATTTCTCATCATCCGAAATCATTAAACCAGCTAAAATGAAGCGTTATTTATCCCTCGTTAAATTTAGTCATACCATTTTTGCATTACCGTTTGCATTTATTGGATTTACTTTAGCAATACAGGAAGGATATTCTTTTTCATTGAAATTATTTTTGTTGGTGGTTTTATGTATGGTTACAGCTAGAAATTCTGCTATGGCCTTTAACCGTTACATTGACCGGAAATTTGATATGCTGAATCCGCGAACTGCTATTCGGGAAATTCCGGCAGGAATTATTGATCCAAAGAATGCTGTTTTCTTTATTATAATCAACTGTCTGTTGTTTATTGCTTCAACTTATTTTATTAATACGATCTGTTTTTATTTGTCGCCTGTTGCCTTGTTTGTAATTTTATTTTATAGTTACACCAAACGTTTTACCCCATTATGTCATTTAGTATTAGGTTGCGGCCTGGCACTTGCTCCAATTGGTGCTTATTTAGCGGTAACCGGACATTTTTCATGGCTGCCTTTATTTTTTTCGTTTACAGTATTTTGTTGGGTAAGTGGTTTTGATATTATTTATGCATTGCAAGACGAAACATTTGACAGGGCGCATCGCCTGAATTCTATTCCGGTTATGTTGGGAACAAAAGGAGCTTTACGCTTTTCAGAAATCTTACACATATTTTCAGTGGCATTTGTTATAGTCGGTGGTTTTATTGGTCATTTTAATTTTTTATACTGGATAGGAACTGCTCTGTTTACCGGGCTGGTTATTTATCAGCATACTATTGTTAAACCAAACGACTTGTCGAGAGTTAATTTGGCGTTTGGAACTACCAATGGCATTGCCAGTGTTGTTTTTGCGACGTTTACGATTGTTTCTTTTTTTATATAAACTTATGCTTGAGTTTATAAAAGAGAACAAAAGATTTGTTAAATATAGTTTTGCAATAATTGCTTTTGTAGCTGTTTCAATTATCTACTGCAACTACTGGATCAACTCTTCTACAAAATCACAATTATATTCAGACGTTCACAAAATCCCTTTCAGGAAAGTTGGGCTCGTATTAGGTGCGAGTAAAATGACAAGCAGAGGGACCAATAATTTATACTTCACCTACCGGATACTTGCAGCGTATGAGTTATTTAAGGCTAATAAAGTTCAGTATCTTTTACTAAGTGGTGATAATCATTCTAAAGGCTACGACGAACCATCAGACATGCGAGAAGCATTAATTGCTTTAGGAGTTCCTGATTCATGTATTGTTTTGGATTATGCAGGATTCCGAACCTTGGACAGTGTAGTTCGTTGCAACGAAGTATTTGGCGAAGATTCCATTACTATTGTTTCCCAGGAATTTCATAATCAAAGAGCATTATTTATCGCCAATAAAAATAATATAAATGCCATTGCTTTTAATTCAAAAGAAGTGAATAAGAATTACTCTTTTAAAACACGCTTCCGGGAATATTTCGCCCGCGTAAAATGTGTTTTGGATATTTATATCTTATACACATCACCAAAATTTTTGGGAGACAAAATAAAAATCGGCAATTAATTGAATGACAAAACTGATCTGCATATTTTTACTGTCTATAGGATGTTTAACTAATACTACTCCTAGCATTGGCTACGATTTTTCCAAACCAGTTTTAAAGGATGTCTTACCAGCATCTCTGCAAGAAATATCCGGCTTGGCTATTCTCGATTCCACCACCATTGCCTGCATTCAGGATGAAAATGGCATTCTGTTTTTTTATGACATCAAACAACATAAAATTAAAAGCCAATTAACCTTTGCATTGAATGGAGATTATGAAGGAATTACTATGGTAGATAAAGTGCTTTACATTTTGAGAAGTGATGGCGTTTTATTTGAAATCAAAGATTACACCACTAAAAAATATTCTATCAAAACCTTCGCTACACAAATCCCTGCTCTTAATAACGAAGGGCTTTGTTATGATGTCGCCAATAATAGGCTATTGATTGGTGCTAAAGGCAGGATTAACAAAGACCCACAATTCAGAGATCAACGTATTATTTATGCGTTTGATCTTAAGACAAAAAGTTTGAACTCAAAACCTTTGTTTAATTTAAATATTAATGATATTAACCTTTCTTCTAAGCTTAATGGGGCAATATTGCCCAGGAAGAAAGATAAAAAAGGAAATATCTATGAAACCGGTTTTAAATTTAATACTTCTGAAATTGCGATTCATCCTATCACCAAGCAACTCTATGTTCTATCGGCAACAGATCATTGTCTGTTTATATTTAATATGAATGGCACTTTAGAAAATACCAAACAATTAGATCCTATTCTGTTTAACAAGTCCGAAGGTTTGTCGTTTTTTTCAAACGGCGATCTCATCATATCTAATGAAGGTCAGGCACGCCAGCCAACTTTATTGATGTTTAATTACATTCCATAAATATTTTGCATCGGTTTAGCGGAAGTGCTATATAATATGTAAATTTATTTAAACCACTATCGTTTATGGAAAGGATTTCTGAAACTGAATTCATTGAAAAAATTGCAAGATTAAAGTCTTTACTTTTTCAGTTTGATAAAAAGTATGAGGAAGAGAAAATGCAATTACTGAACGAATTAGTTCAATATCAGGCATTCAAAGCGCAGAGTTTCCAACAATTTCAACTGATTTTAATGGCGATGATGGCTTATCCTTCCAATAAAATTTTGTTGGACATGGGGCATTCAACTATGAACAACCTATTGCAGCAGTTAGAAAAAAAACCTGTGCTCCGAAACAAATTAATAGGTACCGGTTTCTTGCATACTTCAGTAGAATGTAATTTCACGTACAATAAAGTAAAATACCTCCTTCAAAAATTCCCAAACCAGGTTTCAATACATAGTGCTTCATCAACCATAGAAACGCAAATATCAGTTTTGAAAATACTGCTGCCGGATGTCGAATATTCTTTAATCCATGCCGGAGAGGAAGACCTGAAATTAAGAATTACTGCATTCCATACATCTAACCAACAAACAGACCTGGAGTGGTTAGTGCAAACCTTTCAACAATCGTCATTAGATAATAAAACGCAATCATTTTGTTTCAACCAATTGGGAATTTTCATTCAATGGAAAATTGAAAGTGAATATGATTCCGTGAGTTTTTTAAGAGGAGCTACTTTACCCATTTATTTTCATGTTGCACCATTGGAAAAGAAAATTAACCCGAAAGAAATTATAGATCAAAAATTACCTGCCCCGGTTAAATTGTCATTGGAAGAAAAACAACAGTTAATTCATTCGGCAAAAATGACGTTGTGTTATTTATATAGGGAAACAGAGCCTTTTACAAATGCCAATGAGGATGATATCACCCTTTTTCATTTGGATAAAGGGATTTCAATAGCGCTGTTTGGAAGCACAGTCGATAAACGTTATTCTTTAGAGTCATATGTTGGCTACCTGGTTTTAAAAAATAACATTCCGGCTTCGTACGGCGGAGGCTGGATTTTCGGAGAGCGAAGCCAGTTCGGCATTAATATTTTGGAACCTTTCCGCGGTGGTGAATCTGCTTTAATTATTTGTGAATTACTCCGTGTCTATCACCAGTATTTTGGCGCCACAAGATTTGTGGTAAAGCCTTACCAATTTGGATTAAATAACCAAGAAGCGATTAAAACAGGTGCGTTTTGGTTCTACTATAAGCTAGGGTTCAGACCGGAAAATAATCAATTAAAAGAACTGGCTTTACAGGAAGGAAAACAAAAATTGGCTAACCCGAACTATAAAAGTGAAATAGCCACGCTTAAAAAATATACAAAATCTAATCTGGTCTTAACACTAACCGAAACCAGTTATCCTGATTATGATGCTGAAATACTAAGTCAGCGAATTACCCATTATATAAATGCACATTTTAATGGTGACCGTCAGAAAGCATTAACATCTTGCTATAAGCAGCTTATAACGAATTCGGGAATGGATACTAAAACCTGGAATGTTGAAGACATTGATTATGCAAAACAAGTGGCAATTTTATTCAGTATTCAACCTGGCAGTAAAAAATGGCAAAAAATATACAAAAATGACATTCAATTATTTATTCAATTGAAATCCGCAAAAACAGAATTGCCTTGGATCAAACACCTTCAACAATTCCAAGCATTTTGGAATTACTTGAATGATTAATTATTTCAGCGCTTTAATCTTTTCTAGCAGTTCCGTTGTGCTCTTATAATCATCAGGGCTATATTTTTCCTTTTTAGCAATTGCAATCGCTTTTTCAGCAGTTTGCATGGCCAGTTCCTTTTTGCCTTCCTTATAAAGAACAGCCGCATAAGTATCCATAGCAGCATAACTTTTTTCAATATCGCAAGCTTTCTTTGCCCATGATTCTGCTTTTAGTAACGCATCTTTATCTTCCACTTTTTCATAAAATGTCCATGCAAATGAATTAAGTGCATCCGCATCTTTTGAATAAAACTGATCCACATTATCTACAGCCAATTTAGTGTAAGTGTTCCAATCATTATTTTTTTCTGCCAGTTTCAGGTCAGATTCAAAAAAGATTAGTTTGGTGTTCGGAGTATTTAATAATGAAATTTTTGCCTTTGTTTCATTATATTTTTTTTCATCAAAGGGTTTTGCTTTTACAACAGAAAGTAATTGGTTTTGACTAACTGCATCTATTTTTTCATTGACTGCTTTCTCAGAAAACAAATCATCATACTTTTTTCTGTTTGATATTAAATACCTAAATTCTTTGGAATCTGCGTCATTCACATGATTCTGGATCATGCCCCAATTAGCTTTATTAGTCAGATCAGCTTCTTTTTGAAGCAAAAAATAATCTTTCACAATCTCATCCGATGATAAGCAAGTAGCTTCTCTTGCCTCAATATATTTCAATAAAAAATCAGTATTTGTTTTGTTGCCTTCGTAATTTTTAGAATAATATGCAAATTGTTTTTCAGGTATTTTCGCATCTTCTGCCAAAGCAATAAAGTCTTTGGCGGGCATCGAACCTGCAATCCGATGCACTAAATTTCCATTACCATCTATAAACAATAAATTCGGGTAACATTGCACCTGATATTTTTTGGCAATCTCAATTCCCTCACCTTTTTCCATGTCGATTTTAGCATTCACAAAGTTCTTATTGTAATGATCTGCAACTTCATCATTCGTAAATACATTTTTTGCCATTTGCTTGCAAGGCCCGCACCATGTTGTATACGCATCAATAAAAATAAGTTTATTTTCTTTCAATGCTTTTGCTTTTATTTCATCAAAAGTGCCATGCTCAAAAGCAATGCTTTTAGTTTGTGAATATGCTAAAACTGTGAGCATACTTGAAATTCCGATTGCGAGAATAGTTTTTTTCATTTTTATTAGTCTTTATAGGTTTTTGGTACTTTAGGATCTGTTATAATAATATAGTCTCCCAGATGTTCATGTTTTTTCCAGTCGATGTCAGGGAATTTTTTATCCGAGCCGGTAGAAATAACCAAACATTTTATATCAGGACTGTATTTTTTTAATTGTGTTACTACAGCAAAATATTCATCACTGTGAAAACGTCCGTTGACCTGGAATATTTTTTTTGAGGAATGTGTTTTAAAATAGTCAGCAATGGAATAAGCCATTGTCGCATCCCACAACGATTGAGCCATTACTAAACTAAAAGGTTCATTACTTGAGTTAGAAGATTGTTTTTTTCTTTTTGAATTGCCATCGTCAAAAAGACCAGTCAATTTTTCATAATATTTTCCAGAAGCAGTATCGTAAGGTAAAGGAGCAAAGTATTTTTTTGATTCAACTGGTAATGTCATTAAGGCTGTTTGTCCTTTTCTTCCTGCCAGGTTTGAATAACGCCCTGCAGCATTCGCACAAATTACATCCAGTTTATTCGATTTACATAACTCAACCATTGCACGGTAATCTTTATAATTACTCCATACACGTGCATCTTTTTTGAAATTCTTCTCGCGGATCTCTGATGTTAAATACTCATTCATCACCGGCTGAACATCTCGTTCAAACATTTCCATAGACAGAGTTACGTCTCCTGCATATGTATTGTATAAACTTTCCAGGATTTTATGCTCAAGATAATGTGTCACAGAATCGTTATGTTCTTCACCGTAAAACAACACATTATTATTTTTCATGTCAGTTATAATATCGGCAATGCTTACTTCTTTAGCAAGTTTTACAGAATAGATCCTGTAATTCTGATCCGATACCTGCGCGGTTACCAGTGTGTAATATAAAACAAAAACAGAGGCAATAAAAAGTCGTAAATAATTCATAGCAATTAAAAGTGTTTCTTTTGTATTTTTTTATGCATCTCTTGAGTTCCCATCAATGCAGCTGAACCATACCATAAGATCATTTCAGGCTCCAGGTATTTTTCCTTTATTGCCGTGTCACCTTCTAATAGTTTTTTTGCTTCTTCAAAGGTTGTTACATTCAAAATAAATAATCCTCTGTTATTTCCTCCGTTCTCAAACGGACCTGCTACTGCCAACATGCCTTTATCTGCAAGCCTTCCAATATTTGTCATGTGCCCAACAAAAGCTTTATCTTTTGCAGCTTTATCTGTTGATGTATTTGTTCCTGTTTTTAATAAAACAAACACGTACATTTTCATGCCGTAATCATCAGCATTCAATTTTTGTGCCAGGGTGGAATCATAAGTATTATTTTGAGCTTTTGATATACCAGACAACATCAACCCAATACAAAAAAGTAAAATCAGTTTTTTCATATTTATATTATTCGATAATAAGTTCGTATTTATATAATAGCCTTTCAAGATCCTGTGACAGAAATTTTGCTTTTTTTAAACTGTTAATTTCAGGGTCAATGGAGAAATTTTGAATATTAGTTAAGTCAACGCCACTGAGGTTTGTTTGAGTAAAATTGGCTTCGTATAAATCACATTCAGAAAAAACTGATTTAGATAAGTCAGCCTTGGTAAAATTAACTTCATGCATTTTGCATTGTTTAAAACCACTTTTATTAAGTTTCTTACTGTCAAAT
>JANPOX010000604.1:0-3349 GCA_031428235.1 Bacteroidia bacterium
CATAAAAAAGAAGAAACAATGCCAACAGATGCGTGTCAATTCTTCTATGAATGTGAAAACTGCAAAAAAGTATTAAAGCCAAAACAAGGCGATTGCTGTGTATATTGCTCGTATGGATCTGTTCCATGCCCTCCTATTCAGGAAGGTGGTAAAGGAAAATGTTGTTAATTAAAATAAAACTTAAAATTTATTTGGTGGACACCCCCTAATGAAATATACATTTGCCTCTTAAAAGAATTACTATGCTACCAAGTGAACTAACAGGAGATATTATTAACCGCTTACACTATGTAACAGGTCAATTAGCGGGTATTGAAAAAATGATTAAAGAGGGGAAAGATCCCGAAAAAATCATTGTTCAATTTAAAGCATCTGAAGAGGGGTTAAGTAAAG
Source organism: Bacteroidia bacterium (assembly GCA_031428235.1). GTDB lineage: Bacteria > Bacteroidota > Bacteroidia > B-17B0 > Aurantibacillaceae > UBA4416. Next base: position 394 of record JANPOX010000604.1, read on the forward strand.
CTCATTTTTTGCTTTTAGATGAAGTATTTAGAAAAGGGTTAGCCCTAAAATTAGTTGAAGTAATGAATGCCTGTCCAGGCAATTGCCAAGAAGCTGAAAAGATCGAGTTTTTAAAAAAGAAATTCCCTGAGCTAACTCCTGATGAAGTTGCACAAAAGATGAAAGAAGTTGATGGAATTAATGAGAGAATGAAAATAAATCAAAAAAAAGAAGAATAAATTTGGTGGACACCCCCCTGCTTGATCCACCTTTGTATTGTACAAAAACATTAAACAATGAAAAAGAAGGTTGAAATTTTTAGTGCTGGCTGTTCTGTCTGCACACCAATAGTTGATTTGATTAAAAATAATGCTTCCGATTCCTGCGAAATTATCATTTATGATCTTGTGGAACAATGTGAAAGCAAAGAGTGCTTATCAAAAGCAGTTGAATATGGAATTAAATCAATCCCGGCAATTGCAGTTGATGGAAAGCTTTTAAGTTGCTGTCAAAACGGTATCAGTAAAGAGGAACTTGTTAAAGCAGGAATCCTGAAAAATTAATAAATAGAGCAATGGTACGGATTGCTATTTTTAAATATAACTACTTCGTACAAAGTAGTACAAATAAAAAAAACAAAAACATGAAAACTAATCAATCAATTTTAAAAGTTGCGTTTCTATTCATTGCAATGCTTGTTTATGGCTTTGGAAATGCTCAAACCTGTTGTTCTAAGAAAATGGCTGATTGCCCGAAAAAGGGAACGGCTGACTGTCCTCTAATTAAGGATTGCCCGAAAAAAGGTACTGCGGATTGTCCTCTAATTAAAGGAGATAATTCAACAGCATCTAAAGAAATGGCAAATTGCCCATTAGCAGGTACTCCTGAGTGCCCATTAATCAAAAACTGCTCTAAAAAAGGCACAGCGGATTGTCCTTATGCTAACGCTGGCAAAACTACAGCTACCGCTTCCGTAAATAAAGAAGAAAATGTACCTGCTTGTTGTAAGAAAAAATAAATAAGCGAGATTGTATTGTACCCTTGTAAAAAGCTATCAAGTTTTTTACAAGGGTTTTTTATTGGCATACAAGTCCTAAATCCGAACAAAGTTCCTCCCATTTTGCAAACCCATTTTTATCGTATATCTACCCTCGAAAACAAGCCTAAAAGTGAGGACTTTTTGAGGTTGGATTCAAACGGTAATGTTCCTTTAAATTTTGTTCATTTTAGTCTCGGTATTTTCAGAAGATTTTATCTTTTCCATTAATTCCGGCTCATGATCTAAAACTCCCATAAAGTCGAGAATTAACTCTAAATGTTCGTTAAATTTGTTAGCAGTATCACCGTTTGGTTCCACCATATTGGGCTGACTGTTTAAATTACAGTCAGCCCAATTTTTTTCTCCCCTGTCTCGCCCGTCAAATCGGGAAATCAGCGAAAGTAACTTACTCTCTTTTGTCGTTCGAACTACGTTATCGCGAAACTGGTAAAATTCTTTGCACATCGAACTGATAATACTTTGCTTGCTATCTAAGGTTATTGGGAGTAGCCTTACAAAGAAGCCATACTATTAATTTAGCATGGCTTCGACAATTAATACTACTCAAGGTAGCGTAAAACAAATTTATTAATCCAAGGCGTAGAACAACTCCGCCTTGGATATGATTTATTCTAAAACAATTTTCTTCACTTCTAATCCTTCCGCTGATTTAATATGAATAAAATAAACTCCTCTCGACAAGCGGCTTAAATCAAGGTTTTCGATTATCTGTTTTTGTTGAGAGTATTGTTTGCTCAAAATGGTCTGGCCTAAATAATTCATTACATTCAAATTAAGATCAGAGGTGTTTTCACCACTATAAAATACTGTGAAGATTCCGCTGGTAGGATTAGGATAAATAGAAAGGCCATCGGCTTGATCTATTTTTGGCTCACTCTGGCTTACTATGCGGGGTTGACGTATTTTTGCGATTAAAGCATCCGCATACATATTATTAGTTCCGGTTACAGTTATTTCTCCTAAGATATTCTTATCAGTTATGGCTCCTGCAATTAATAGATTATTCTCGCTGTCTAATGTCATGTCGTGTAACTGCCCGGCACCAGTAGCAATTGTCTGCTCACTGTTTTCTATCCAAGCTACCGTTCCATCAGGTTTGAATTTAGCAACGTAAAGGCTTCCACCTTTGTCTATCAAAAAGTCATCTACTCTCAAGATGTTAAGAATGTTGCCACCTACATACAAATTATTTTCTTTATCAATGAGCAAGGCATCAATGGTTACGTTCTTATTTATAATCTTATACCAAAGCCGTACACCATTCTTATTATACTTTATAACACACATCCCTGGGTCTTGAGAGAAGATTGTATCGTTATCAATTACCAATGGAAATCTATCTTCTACACCGGCAAAAATATAGAAATTGTTTTCGTTGTCAACACAGATTTTCCGAGGAGGATATTTCGTTACAATGGAACCCCCGATTTGTGTTCCTGTATTGTCAAATATTTTAACCGCTTGAGAATTTTCAGGATTAGAAGATGAACCAATAACAAATACTTCTCCGTTAGAGGCAACTTTTAAAGCATTAGGCCCATAATCTGCATATGTATTTAACCAAAGGATATTACCATTCTCGTCCCATTCAGACAACATGCCGTGCATTGACGAAATAGTGTAACCCTCTAATGTTGTATTGCTATGTGCAAAACCAATTATCATTAAACCATTTTTGGAAAATGCTAAATCACCTATATACAATGAAGTTTGTTTTTCCCATAATTGTCCTCCATTGGAATTGTATTTCTTAATTTTTCCATCTCCAAAGACATAAGTATTGCCATTTTCATCAGTAATATTTTTAGTCTGAGTATAAAAAGGAATAGTATCCGACCAGAGAAAGTTACCCTGAGAATCAAACTTTTTTAACCAATTATAAGTCCAACCGGAAGTTCCTCCACCGCCCGGTTGCGA
>JANPOX010000605.1:0-2631 GCA_031428235.1 Bacteroidia bacterium
GCATTTTTATTTTGTTCACGCACACGCTCGTAATCCTTATTTACATCGGCCATAAAAGCCTCGCGTAATTCATTTGAAATTAAACTGCTTGCTACCGGAACTGATTTACTGGCATCATTTACATGCACTACAGGCCCAGAATAGTTTTGAGCGATCTTCACGGCAGTATGCACTTTAGAGGTTGTAGCACCGCCAATTAATAATGGTGTTGTAAATTTCAGACGTTCCATTTCTTTGGCTACATGCACCATCTCATCTAATGAGGGAGTAATCAATCCGCTTAAACCAATAATATCTACATTATGTTTTTTCGCTTCTTCTAAAATTTTATCGCAGCTCACCATGACTCCAATGTCAATTATTTCGTAGTTATTACAGGCTAACACAACACCAACAATGTTTTTGCCAATATCATGAACATCGCCTTTTACTGTCGCCATTAAAATTTTACCGGCATTAGTTCTACCGTCACCAACTATACCAGCTTTTGCATTATCTTCTTTTTCTTTAAGGAGATAAGGTTCCAAATAAGCAACGGCTTTTTTCATAACTCGGGCACTTTTTACAACCTGTGGTAAAAACATTTTCCCTTGTCCAAACAAATCTCCCACCACATTCATTCCGGCCATTAAAGGACCTTCAATAACGTGTAGCGGCCTGCCTAATTTTAATCTTGCTTCTTCAGTATCTGCATCTATGTGTTCTACCAAGCCTTTTACCAAAGCATAACTCAATCGTTCTTCAACGGTGCCTTTTCTCCAGGCTTCATCTTTTTCTGTTTTTTCTTTCGTAATGCCTTTTAATGATTCAGCATGGTCTACCAAACGTTCCGTTGCATCATCTCTTCGGTTCAATAATACATCTTCTACTAATTCCAGTAACGTTTTATCAATATCATCGTAGATCACTAATTGAGACGGGTTAACAATTCCCATGTCCATACCATTTTTAACTGCATGGTATAAAAACGAACTGTGAATAGCTTCACGTACGTGGTCATTTCCCCTGAAAGAAAAAGAAACATTACTCACACCACCGCTTACTTTAGCGTATGGTAAATTTTCCTTGATCCATTTGGTTGAATTGAAAAAATCTAATGCATTCAATTTATGTTCGTCCATACCTGTAGCTACAGGAAATATATTTGGATCAAAAATAATATCCTGTGCAGGAAATTTTACTTTGTCTACGAGAATATCATAAGCACGTTTACAAATTTCTTTGCGTCGTTCAAATGTATCAGCTTGTCCAACTTCGTCAAATGCCATAACAATTACAGCAGCTCCGTATTGCTTTATTTTGTTGGCCTGCTCAATAAATTTTTCTTCCCCTTCTTTTAAAGAAATTGAATTGACAATAGCTTTTCCCTGAACACATTTTAATCCGGCTTCAATCACTGTCCATTTTGACGAATCAATCATAATAGGCACTCTTGAAATATCCGGTTCAGATGCTATTAAATTTAAGAAGGTTGTCATTGCCTGTTCACTATCCAACATACCTTCATCCATGTTCACATCAATTACCTGAGCACCGCCATCCACCTGGTCTTTAGCAATAGACAATGCTTCTTCAAAATTTCCTTCTTTAATTAATCTTAAGAATTTTTTGGATCCGGTTACGTTTGTACGTTCCCCCACATTTAAAAAATTACTTTCCGGAGTTAACGTAAAAGGTTCTAATCCGCTTAAGTGCATTAATGTATCAGGCTTTGGTTTTTTACGAGGCTTTGCATCTTTAGCAATTTCTGCGATGCGTTTAATATGATCTGGCGTGGTTCCGCAACATCCTCCAACAATATTTAAGAAGCCGGCTTTTAAAAAGTCTTCAATCTGATGACCCATTTCATGTGCATCCTGATCATACTCTCCAAACTGGTTTGGTAAACCGGCATTAGGATAGGCACTGACATAAAAGGGCGCTTTATTTGAAAGCTCTTCTAGATAAGGGCGCATATCTTTTGCGCCTAAAGCACAATTGAGACCAACGCTTAACAGATCTACATGAGAAACTGAATTTAAAAACGCCTCGGTTGTTTGTCCTGATAAAGTTCTGCCACTGGCATCTGTAATAGTTCCTGAAACCATCACCGGCATTTTTTTATCAATCTTCTGGCAATAATTTTGAATAGCATATAATGCCGCTTTTGCATTTAAGGTATCAAATATTGTTTCAATCAATAACAAATCTGCACCGCCATCAATTAATCCACGAACCTGTTCTGTGTACGCTTCTACTAGTTCATCAAAGGTAATAGCACGAAATCCGGGATCATTAACATTTGGGGATAATGACAGAGTACGGTTAGTTGGCCCGATGGCTCCCGCTTCAAATTTTGGTATAGATGCGAATTCTGGAAATTCAGTTTTAAACTCAGTTATTGCTTGTTTCGCAATTTTTGCTGATTCAAAATTCAGTTCATACACAAACTCCTGCATGTCGTAATCAGCCATGGCAATGGTTGTATCACTGAAAGTGTTGGTTTCAATTATATCAGCACCAGCCTTTAAATATTCTTTATGAATAGTTTTAATGATATGTGGTTGTGTTATAGAAAGCAAATCATTATTACCCTGCAGGTCTTTATGCCAATCCGCAAAACGCTTCCCTCTAAAATCTTTTTCAGTGAGC
>JANPOX010000606.1:0-2969 GCA_031428235.1 Bacteroidia bacterium
TACATGGTTTCTTCCGATGGAGAACGAGGTTATTATTCGACAGAAAAGAAAGATGGTAAAGGGCTACAGGATATCTATATGGTAGAGCCGGGTTTATTTGGGAAACCAACATCATTGGTGTTAGTTGCCGGAAGTGTAAAATATGATAATGCTCCTGTTAAGTCAGAAATTTTTGTCCGATCCAAATTAAACCGAAAAGATTTTTCCGGTACTTTTCATTCAAATTCAATTAACGGAGGGTATCTTGTTAATCTTCCTTCAGGAAACGAATATGAGATCGTTTATAAATATAAAAACACAACACTAACAAAAGCCATTTCAACAGCCAAAACAGATTCGTTTGCTAAAATCGAAATTGATGCTGAATTATTTTCTGATGAATACTTACGTTTGAATAATTCTAAAATTGATTCTTCTGCATTTCAACCTGATGATTTAAGGCCAATTGGTTTAACTTATGAAGAGCTATTGGCTAAATATGGAGAAACCAAAATTGACAGTTTAAATTATACAGTTCAAATCGGTGCCTATAAATTACTTGAAAACTTCAACTATTCGAAATTGATTGGTTTACCAAAAACTTTAAGAAGAACTTTTCCTGATAATATCACACGGTTTACCATAGGATCATATGCAACACTTAACGAAGCTAACTTGATTCTAACAAAAGCCATAAGTAATGGCATTAAAGATGCTTTTATTATAGCTATTTATAAAGATGAGAAATTTTATTTCCAGGAACTTTTAAATCAAGGAATTTTAAAATAAAAACTCAAACAAACAGTTTAGTTTTAATTCTTAACTAAACTTATTTTCAACAAAATTTCTATGCTGTTTAAAGAATCGTAAAGCTGCTGAAAAGAATTAATTACAAAATAACATTCCTGAAAAACATCCGTTCTATAATCGGTATTAAAAACTGTTTGAATATCAAAGGGTATATGTTTCGCATGAGGCTTCATGCAATTCATCGTTTCGCCTTTTGAGGAAATAATTCCTGCTCCATAAATTTTTACGTTTCCATCTTCATTAATTAATCCAAATTCGATGGTAAACCAGTAAATACGACCCAACAATTCAATGGCTTTTGGGTTATCAATATTTCTCAATGCAATATCACTTATACCTTTAAAAAAACCAACATAAGGCTCATTGCTTAACAAAGGAACATGTCCGAAAACATCATGAAACATATCAGGCTCTTCTAAATAATCTAATTGTGCCATCGTTCTGAGCCAACAAGTTGAAGTAAATTTCTTTTGAGACAAAAAAATAAAAAATTCTTTTTGTGCACTGATATTCGGAACAACTTCTAAGTTCCAACCAGTTGTTTTTTGCAATATTTGATTGATCTCATCAAAATTGGGAATTTTATCCGCCCTAAATTCCACCAGTTTCAATGCTGATAAATATTCTTTCGATACAATTGGTTTTAGTAAATCAAGTTGCCTGTTAAATAGGGTTTTCCAAACTTCAAAATCTTGTGTAGTGTAGTTGCTATAAATCTGTTGTGTAGGTCTTGTGATTATCATTGGATATGTTTAAAATTAGATAAAAAAATACCCGTTCAAAAGGAACGGGTATATAATTATTATTCGAGTGTTTTAGTGGCTATGAACAATAAATTACCATTCCGTTAGGATTTACTAGATAACAGTAATAATAATAAGAATGGTTTATTGTATTCATGCAACAAATATATAAAAATTATCTGCAGCCTGCTTCCCTATAATCTTTTTTAGCATTTGGATTATCCAAAACCTGAAAAGACATATAAGGCTCGCCGAATAACCTACAGTAGCGTTCAGGATTTTTTTCCTTCGCTTTATGCAAAGCATCACTAAAAGTTCTGCTATAAAATTTTTCAGGTAAATGAGACGCAATTGAAATATAACTAAATAACAAATCTTCGCTTACATTTTGAACTTTCAAAAATGGCTCCAACACTGACGAAGAAAACTTATAGTCTTTTGCCCTGGTAAATACATAAGCCAATTTCAATGCATTTTGCCAACTCGCTTCTTTAAAATTATAAAATCCTTTTATCTTATTGATACAGGCTTCTATTAATGGCTCTGCATCATCGATGGTATCTAATGATTCAATGATTTTGAACTGCCATTCTATATTTAAGCCATCCACTAATTTTTTATTGATTTTGGTTTTATACAGAGCGTCTATTTCCTGCTGCGTTCTTCCCTGCTGCTCTTTTGTTCCAAGTGTAGAATCCATTTTTATAGAACAGAAAATTCTATTAAACCTAACAATGTCATTGGTAGCATCCAGTTTTTCTAAACGTTTAAACTCAGCATAATCATCCTCATCTACAATACTGCTCTTTGCCAGATAATTATAATAAGCCTTGTTGTTCATCATATTAACGAACTTTGGATCATTAGGAATTTTCAAACTATCCAAAACATCTTCTGTATATTGTTTGCCCATTTTTTTTCCGTAAGCATATTCCATGATCTTATAGGCTTGTGGTATTTTGTTAGCTTTTATCGCCCTATTGAAAGATACCGTAGTAAATTTTTGTTCTTTATCACCGGTAATATCATAAGTTACATCCAATACCATTTGGGCAAAACGCTGTTTTGCTAAAACGGGTTCAAGTTCTTTTAATAATGCACCATCGGTGTTTATCTTTTTGATTGCTTTCTCTTTTCCCATCTTCACCAAATCATCATACTTTCCATCTTCCATTTCCAGTTCAAATAAATTCCATGAGTCTTTAGTTTCAATACTTGGCGTAATCTTATTTTGTTGCATGCTCTGCAATACTTTAGTAACACTTTCAGCTCGTTTACGTTGAAGCTTAGCATTGGCTGTGGCATCACCTTCAATGGATGAAAAGGCATATATATATAATCCATCAATCACAAAATCAGGTTCATTTAAAGCTTTAATAAAAGGGGCAACATCTTCAGGCTTAAATTCAGATTTATTTTTTTCAAACGGAATTGTAA
>JANPOX010000607.1:0-4469 GCA_031428235.1 Bacteroidia bacterium
TTCAGTGAAATAAAATAATTTCTTGCCTTTCTCATTCATTGGTAGTATCTTGGCGCCTCTAAAAAACCAAACTTATGGCAACTACTTCTGATCTTTCCAAAAATGCATTTTTAAGATATAATAATGAACTGGTTCAGGTACTGGATTATGATCATATAACTCCCGGTAAAGGAAATGCTATTTATTCTGTAAAATGCCGTAATGTAGAAACCGGTAAACAAAGTGAAATTCGTTTTCGTTCAGGTGAAAAAATAGATTTGATCAGAGTTGACGAATATGAAATGCAGTATCTTTTTATGGAAGGTGATTTTTTGGTTTGCATGAACCAGGAAACCTATGAACAGCTTCATATTCCAAAAATTTTATTTGCAGATAGTATCCAGTTCCTGCAGGAAGGAATGGTTTTGAAAATTCGTTTTGATGAAAACGATAAACCTTTAAGTGGTTTGTTACCTCAGTATGTGGAGTTGGAAGTAGTTTATACAGAAGAAGGTGTTAAAGGAAAATCATTAAAAATAGCGGAAATGACAGGCGGTGTTAAGCTAAATGTCCCTATTTTTATAGCAATTGGTGATAAATTGAAAATCAATACTGAAACAAACGAATACGTAGAACGTGTGAAGTAATTAATACAATAAACTCTTTTTTGAATCGTTGTTTTTTAGTTCGCTACTCTTTTCTAAAAACCCTATTCTAAAATCATTGATCCATTCTATAGCGGTAACTTCAGAATTAAATGTTTTTGTTGGAACAGTAGGTTTATTAAGTCTTACATAAACATTTATTATTAATCTTATAGGTAAAGAGCTCAGGCAAATGGCATTAGCAATGATGCCGGTTGAACTAATTGCCCCTGCCATGTATTCCCTGGTTTCAGTTGTTGCCGTAAAATGCTTGCCTGTTAGGGTTAACAAATAATAGGACTTTCCGCCTGATATAGTATTAATGGCGTGAATAATATCTTCAGCATCCTTCTTTTCAAAATCATAGTCATCAAAAAGTTTTATCTTAATGATGTCTTCTCCCTGAATTTCAAGTTCCGCACATTTTATAACTAACTTTTTCATTTAGTACTTATATCAATTTTTGAATGTTCTTAACCACTGCCTGGAATCTTCTTCATTCGCAAACATTTTAAACGGAACATCTGTTTTATAAAACGCATTGAAAAAATTAACAACCAATCTTACTGCTAATGAATTGCTTGTAACTGCAGATGCAATAAAAAAATCACTCCCAACTTTAGCAGCGTAGTTTCTGGCCTCAGTTGTAATAGAGCCGTCCCATTGATCAATTATTTCCAATACTTTGTTATGAGGTCCAATTCCTAATTCTTTATAAACCTCAAAACAGGTCTTTACTTCTTCAAGATCAATATCTGCCTTTTCAGAGGGTTTTAAAACAAGAATTCCTTCATCATCGATCCAGATTTCGCATAGGTTGGTTCTTAACTTCTAGCATAACCATATCGAATGTTAGGAATTATATAACATTAAACAAAAAAATAATGCTACTCATCGAAGGAAAATTAATCCTAATTCTTCTTCAAATATTTTTGTGTTGCCAGTGCAAACCTGATGTCTGAGTAGGAATAATCCTCTCCTAAATCCTGTTTTATAGGTGAAGAAGTCAAACCTTCATATTTTTTGGAGCATTCAATAATCATATCAAATTTTTTCTTGGAAATAAATTGTGTTACAGGAATAAGCCCCAGGCTGATATAATGAGCCAGATGATTTTCAATAGTGGTAATGGCAAAGCCTCGTTCAATAGCAATTTCACCAATTGTTTTCCCTTGTTTATATAAACTAAAACTGGCTTCTTTAGTATCGGGTTTAGGTTCTTTTGTTTTCCGGGTTGGAGAAGAATCTGATTTCTCTTTTTTAACTTTGGTTTTCTTAGAAGCCTTATCCCCTTTTCTTTCTTCAAAAGCAATTTTTTCTGTCAGCGCAATGGTCTGCCTTACCATCTCCAATCTTTCATGCTGGTTATGATCAGATTTAACCTGTTGTTTTTTAAATTCCAGGTTATTCAATACATTATTAATAACCAATGATACCTTATCGAACTGTTGTAAATGTTTAAATAATAATCCTTCCAATTCAAGCAACTCTTCCAGATAAGCTTTGATCTGTTTTTCTTCTTTCACCAATTCAATTTGTACCAAAATTGATTTTGAAAGATCTTTTAAAATAGGGTAAAAATAATTTTTAGCAGCAACATGTCTGGCTTCAATTAATTTCAGATAATCCGGATCATTACTTTCAAATATCCCTAGCAACTGGTTACTGAATTTATCCGCATTTAATTTTAAAGGTTCGAATTTCTCCAACAATTCTTTGGCCCAGGCCGCATGTTTTTGTTTATTAGATTTGTTCTCAGACATTGTATAACCAGCCACATGATTCTTTAAACAAGAATATAACCAGATAAAATCATAGGTTTTTAAAAGGTATGATTTCAAAAAGAAAACAGTTTCCTTGTCAATCAACTCTTTCACATCCTCATTCTTTGGTTTATTTTCCGCATAATCAGTGAGCGTTTTATCCTGTGAAATAGCATTAAACTGAATCGGGGAAGTCAGAACCAATCCATCCAAAGACTTTAACCTCGATAAAGCCACATAAACCTGTCCGGGAGCAAAGGCGCGGTTAATATCAAGGATCGCTTTTTCAAAAGTAAGTCCCTGGCTTTTATGAACTGTAATGGCCCAGGCCAGCTTTATCGGATATTGAATGAAACTACCAATATCGGTTTCTTCAATTTCATTGGTTGCCGTATTTAATTCATATTTAATATTTTTCCATTCATAGGATTCTAATAAAAATGGTCTGCTGCCATCTTTAAAATCAATTTCAATTTCTTTATCATTCAATGAAGAAACAACTCCTATTTTTCCATTAAAAAATTGTTGCTTACCACTAACATCATTTTTAATAAACATGATCTGCGCTCCTCTTTTCAACTCCAATTTTGCTTCGACCGGGTAAGCATATTCATTGAATTCGCCTTCTGTTTTAGCATAAAAATAATAAGACTTCTCTTTTAGTTCCTCTAATGCTGAACGGTTCAAAGTATCTGCTTTATTATTATGTGTAGTTAAGGTGATAGTATTAAGCGCTGACTTCATATTAAAATCAGGTTTATAATAGGTGTTGAGAAGATCGATATTAGCCTGTGTAACTTTATTATTTCTAAGGTTATTTAACAGGTCAATAAATGTATTATCAGATTGTCGGTAGATTTTATCCAGTTCTATATAAACAGGTTTTTCATTTCTTAAAACCAGGGCATCAAAAAAATAAATGCTGTTATAATAATTCCGTAAAACATTCCATTCATCTTCTTTTACAACTGGTGGCAACTGCATCAAATCACCAATAAATAACACCTGAACACCACCAAATGGCTTGTGTTGTTGACGGCGAATATTTTTTAGAACAAAATCAATGGTATCCAACAAATCGGCTCGTAACATACTTACTTCGTCGATGATCAGCAGTTCAAGTTCCTGGAGAAGTTTACGTTTCTGATCGCGCATATTTAAATGCTTAACCATGGTAAAGGGTGTGTTTATTTTTACCTGAACATTATCCACTTTAAAACTACTGTCAGGAATAAATAAACCAAATGGAACACCAAACTGAGAGTGAATGGTAACGCCCCCGGCATTAATTGCAGCAATACCTGTAGGTGCAACAATGATGGCGTTTTTATGGGTTTGTTCAATGATATTTCTCAAAAAAGTGGTCTTACCTGTACCAGCTTTTCCTGTTAAAAAAACCGGTTTATTGGTTTGATTGATACATCTGGCAGCAAGCTCGGCAGGACTAAGGTTTACAAGAGAATTATTCATGATTTCATGTAAAATTAATGCTTTTGTAAAATATTCCAGTGAAATTTGTTAAATAGTTAATATTTAGTATCTTGCCTTCTTATTGTGTAACAATTACTTTAATTAAAATACTATGAGTGAACGAATACTGCGGGCCTTAATGCAAATGTTTGCCATCATTGCAAAAGTTGATGGAATTAGCAATACAGGTCGTTCTATTGTTGAATCTTTTTTAAAACAACAATTAAACAAAGAACAGGTAGAAAAATACCTAAGCATATTTGATGAATTCATAGAAGCACAGCAGGCAGGTTCCAAGAAGAAGGACGGATCCGCGAAGCGTACCTCCTTAAATTCAGTTAAAGTATTAAAGATCTGTACCCAGATCAACCAGGAACTGGAACAACCTCAAAAAGTCATTGTGTTGATCCGTTTGTTAGAGTTCATTTATTCTTCCGATGAAATTTCTGAACAGGAAAATGAATTTGTTATAACTGTGGCTGACACCTTTAACATTTCTATAGAGGAATTTAATCAGCTTAGAGCCTTCGTAGAAGATACAGCTGAGAAGATCCCGAATACACCAAACATTTTAGTAATTAATAATAAAGAAAACGGGTATGAAAATGCCTGC
>JANPOX010000608.1:0-5003 GCA_031428235.1 Bacteroidia bacterium
AATAGTCTGGCAATGCTTTACGCCCATTTAAAACGTTACAAGGAATCTGAAGAATTAAAAATGAAAGCATTAAGCATCATTAAAAATTCCCTTGGAGAAGATCATGAACGTTATGCTTATTTTTTAGGAGGTACAGTGACTTTGTATGATGTGCTTGGAAAATATGATCAGGCTATTGAGAATATTGAAATATCAAACAAAATCATCAAAAACAAATTTAGTGAAAAACACATAGCTTATATCGATGGAATTTTTAACCTGGCGTATTTTCAGTGGAAGAAAAAGAATTATCAAAAGGCGGAGAGTCTTTTTATAGAAGCCCTGAGTGCATATAAGGAACAATTTGATAAATATTTTGAAAGCATGAGTGAAGCGGAACAGCTTTCTTATTACGATGTATTAGGAAATCGTTTCGATAGCTTTAATAGTTTTGTCATCAGTTATACAAAGTTATTTCCGAAAGAGGATCACAATAAATTACTGACGACGTGTTTTAATTACCAGTTGTTCATCAAATCGCTGTTGCTGAATAAGAGTGTCAACACCCGTAAAAATATTTTAAACAGTAAGGATACCACTTTGGTTAATAAATACAATCGATGGATCAGCATCAAACAGCAATTAGCGGGAAAATTTCGTGATCTGGATTTTCAGGGTAGTTACTGGAATATGGCTGAATTGGAAGAAGAAGCTAACAGGTTGGAACAATATCTGAAAAATAAAAGTAGCTTATTTGCCACCACTGTTTCCAAATCATACCTTGATATTAGGGATAAATTAAAATTGAATGAAGCTGCCATTACTATTATAAGAGAAGATATAAAAACGAACGATAGTAGCTCTATGGTAGAATATGTGGCATTGGTTTTACGAAAGGATAAAGCCTTTCCAATATTGGTAAGAATAAATAAAAGCAAAGAATTTGAGACAAGCTACATTAACGATTACATCAATATGATCTATGACCGGGAAGAAGATGCAGTGTCCTATAATCGTTTTTGGAAACCAATAGCAAGTCAGCTAACGGGTATCAATACTGTTTATCTCTCTACGGATGGAATCTACAATCAGGTTAATCTTTATACGCTAAAAGACCCTGTCGCCAAGAAGTATATTCTTGATCAGTTCAATATTAGTATTCTTCCGAACCTGAATTATATTTTCAATGAGGTGAAAACAAATGCTTCCCTTACTGCTGAATTATATGGCTTCCCGGACTATGATTATGATTTTGGAAAGAAAAAAACTGAAGTAAAACTAATGCCTGCCCTGGCATTGAATCGTTATGGCGCAACTAAGTTAATTCCATTGCCCGGCACAAAAACAGAAGTTGATAATATTGCCGGCTACCTGACCGAAGTAAAATGGAAAGTAAATGTTTATGAGAAAGAAAAAGCCTCGGAAGAGCAATTAAAGAAAGTAGTTTCACCTAAAGTACTTCATATTGCCACGCATGGTTTTTTCTTAAAAGACGTGATGGATAAAAACGATAAGAGTATCATGGGTTTTGAATCCACCAAATTAAAAATGAATCCATTGCTTCGTTCAGGAATTATGCTAGCCGGAGCTTCTGCTGTAGCAAGAGATACGCTTAACAATAATGTAGAGCAAGACGGAATTTTCACTGCTTATGAAGCATCTTTATTAAATTTGAGCAATACCGACCTGGTAGTTTTATCAGCCTGTGAAACCGGATTGGGTGTTGATTTAAATAACCAGGGAGTTTACGGATTGCAACGTGCTTTTTATATAGCAGGAGCAAAGAACCTGATCATGAGTTTGTGGCAGGTAGATGATGATGCTACTATGGTTCTTATGTCTGAATTTTATAAAGAATGGAGTATTAACCCAACACAAGAGACCATTACAAAAGCTTTTAAAAAAGCCCAACGTGAGGTGCGAAAAAAATATCCACATCCTTATTATTGGGGCGCATTTACTTTGTTGGGAAATTAATTGAATTATGAAAATAAAAAGCCTGCATCACGTTGCCATAATTTGTTCTGACTTTCAAAAGTCCAAACATTTTTATACCACTATCTTAGGATTTGAAGTGATCAGAGAAGTCTACCGTGGTGAAAGACAATCTTATAAATGCGACCTCTCCTTGAACGGACATTATCTAATTGAACTCTTTTCTTTTCCGAATCCTAAACAAAGGCCAACTCAACCGGAAGCAACCGGTTTAAGGCATATCGCTTTTGAAGTTGATAATATAGAAGAAGCAATCACTCATCTTAAAATACATAAGATTAATTTTGAACCGATTCGAATTGATGAGTTTACGGGCAAACGGTTTATGTTTTTTAACGATCCGGATAATTTGCCAATTGAATTGTATGAATTGAGGTAATTGGTTACTATTAAGGAAGCCCTTTTTTAAAATCTTTGACTACCTTTATAGAAGGACATTATCATTCACTATTATCCACATGGAATTTTTTAGCAAAATAACTTTATTTTTTTTATTATTTATTGTCATGTTCATCAATACAACTTGCAAAAAAACATTTAATATTTCTTATGAAGGTACCGTCTATGATTCAATAAATGGTCTCAATAAAAAACCGGTTGCAGGAGCTGTTATTTTGCTTTCAGCATGCAATGGCAAGATAGCCGGAAATTATTCTCAGTGTAATGGCTCTTTATATACAATTGAAACAGCAACAACGGATGCTAATGGACATTTTAGTATACAATCAACTACCAAACTGAGAAGCCAGGCATTTTATGTAGGCCTGGAAGGGAGTCAGTTTAGCGCCGCTAATGTAGGTTATACTTTAAATAACCTTCCAAAAGAATTATATAAAAATTTTAATTAAAAGGGAAATTTCTTCTGAAAGCTTCCGTGTAGAATATCTGAAATATCTTAATTTAGATTAAGTGTAATAGATAAACATTTAATTAAATTTATATTGCATAAGATAAAATGGACCGTAAACATTTTCTAAAAACTCTGGCATTATTGCCGTTAGCAGGAATTAGTATGAAACTCAACGAATTAAATAATATAACTTCTGGTTTTACCGGAACGGAAAAAATGCCTGTCCTTTTTATTGGTCATGGCAACCCAATGAACGCGATCACTGATAACGTTTATAGTAAAACATGGAAGGCATTGGGTGAAAAATTAACCACTCCTAAAGCGATTCTCTGCGTATCAGCTCATTGGCTTACAAACGGAACAGCAGTGACGATGGTTGATCACCCTAAAACCATTCATGATTTTGGTGGTTTTCCCCAGGAATTATTTAAAGTTCAATATCCTGCTCCTGGTGCGGCAGATTATGCTAAAATGGCTATTGAGAGTGTAACTTCCACGGTTGTGCACGAAGATTTTGAATGGGGGCTTGATCATGGTGCCTGGTCTGTTTTAAAAAACATGTATCCAAAAGCAGATATTCCTGTTTTTCAAATCAGCATTGATTATGCAAAACCTCCTCAGTACCATTTTAATTTAGCAAAGGAATTATATGCGTTAAGAAAAAAAGGTGTTTTGATTATTTCGAGTGGAAATGTAGTTCACAATTTAGGAGTTATTAGTTGGGATGGGAAAATAAAAGCATACGACTGGGCACTCGAATTTGATGGACTGGTTAAAGCAAGTATCGAAAGTAATAATCCTGCCGCTTTGATCGATTACCAGAAACTAGGAAAACTGGCTTCTATGGCGCATCCTACAAATGATCATTATTTGCCTTTAATGTACACCTTAGGTTTAAGAGATAAGGCAGACCAGGTTCAGTTTTTTAATGAAAGCATGGACATGGGTTCCATTAGTATGCGAAGCGTTATGTTGAGTTAGATCTTGACATCTGGTTTAATACCAGTAACAGAATCGTATAATCATACATTCACTAAATGCGAATACCGATAATGCATACATCATCAATTTGCTCTAAAGAGCCTCGCCATTCTTCAAAAGTAGAATCCATTTTTTTACGTTGAACATCTAAAGGTTGAGTGCTTATTTCTGCCAATAAATTATTGAGTGTTTTGTATTTGAATTTCTTTCCTTTTGGTCCGCCAAACTGATCTGCATATCCATCAGTGTACATATAGATCATATCGCCTTTTTGAACATCAACCTGTTTGAGTGTAAAAGAATCTGTTTTAATTCCCATTCCAATTGGCATTTTATCTGCTTTGTATTCAATGATCTGGTTATCCCTTATAACCAATGGTGCGTTATGAGCAGAAGAGTAGGTAATTGTTTCACGGATTCTGTCAAAGCACATCACAATGCCATCCATTCCATCTTGTCCGCCTTCTCTCGAAATATTCTGTATTAATCTTTTTCTCACATGGTTTAATATTTCATGTGGCTCGGCAATATTTTTATCCCTGATTGCTTCATTCAAAAAAGAAATATTCAGCAAACTCATAAAGGCACCTGGTACCCCATGCCCTGTACTATCACATACCGCGAGGTAAAATCTGTTGTCCGTAATAGATTCGTTATTGCTGATTATCTTTGTAGTAGCCCAATAAAAATCTCCTGATACAATTGCTTTAGGTTTAAATAAAACAAAATGCTGTGGCAAATGTTTAGTCAGGTATTGATCCTTTGCTAAAATGGTGGTTTGAATCCGATGCGCATAATGAATAGAATCAACAATTTCTTTTTGTTTTTCCTGTATGATGTTTTTTTGTTCCACCAATTCTGCAGTTCTTTCTGTCACTTTATCTTCCAGGTTATGGTTAATATGCCTTAGGTCACTAATAAGCACATTGATGGAAGATTGCATGGTTTTAAAACTAGAGGCCAATACACCAATTTCATCTTTTCTTCCGGTGATGATCTCTACCTCCATATTCCCATTTGCCAATTCAAGGGCATCAACCGTCAACTCTTTAAGCGGACGTGTAATTGCTCTTGATACAAAATAGGAAGTAATAAAAACCATTACTAATAAACCCGTAAAAGCAATCAGGATATTATTTCTTAAAGTAGTCACATTTTCAAAGGCTTCTGCTTCGTCAATTTCGCTCATTAATGCCCA
>JANPOX010000609.1:0-4334 GCA_031428235.1 Bacteroidia bacterium
TGAAGCTTCAGCATATTTAATCCATTTATAGTTACTGCGCCTTTCTCTTTTCCTTTCTTTAAGAAAAGCGTTTCTTCAGGATTATAGATCAAGTCATACAACAAATGTTCGCTTGTAATGAATTGAAATGGTATTTCTGGATAATATTCCGCTTTTGGATACATCCCTAATGGCGTGCAGTTTACAATGAGTTTAAAAGCATTCAAAACATGTTCATTGAGTTCAGGATAATGAAAATAGTTTGACTTGAATTTTTCTCGGCTTGTTACAAAATAAAAATCAACTCCAATTTTCTTTAAGGCATATGCCACAGCTTTAGAAGCTCCACCTGTACCGAGTATCAATGCTTTTTGATGGATGGGTTCTAAAAAAGGTTTAATGCTTTGTGCGAATCCATAATAATCGGTATTGTAACCGGTTAAAAAAGGGGTCTTGTCATTCCAGTTAATTTTTACACAATTTACGGCGCCAATTTCTCTGGCTGTAACATCAAGTTCATTTAAATAAGGAAGGATGGTTTCTTTATATGGCTTTGTCACATTTAGTCCTGACAGGTGATTGGAAGAAATAATTTCCATTAACGAGTCTAAATTTTCAAGGTCAAAATTAGAGTATTGAAACCCGGCTTTATCTTCTTGGATAAATTTTTTCTCTAAATACGATTTAGAAAATGAATGTGACAATGACTTGCCAATAAGTCCAAAATGCATCGGTGACTACAGATCTCTTTCGTCAGTGATTTGATCAGCTTTAAAGGCTTTTGTGTCAAACACAAACATTTTGTCTGCTATTTCAACATTTGGCTTGTAGGTTTTAATGTCGTAATTCTGAGTAGATCCATCTTTCATCATCATCGTTAAACGAGCCACTTGTTTTTTTGTTTTATCAACAAATATTTTTACAGTATGAAATTTTTTCTTCTCTGGCTTAACGGATGGATAAAGAATGATTGCATGACACATTGCGGTGGCAACTTTTTCTTCTTTATCATATTTATATTTGTAGCCTGTTTCATACAAGGTGAATATTTTGGTTGGGTTTAACTGGTCTTCGTTATTGGGATCGAAATTTTTAATGGTAACTTCATTAGCATCCTTGTTGTGCGACCAAATAGTTTTTCCATCGCAAACTATAGTATTACCAGGAATTTCTAATTTAAATTTAGATCCTTTTACAAATACTTTACCTGTTTGTTTTTCAGTTTGTTTTTTATCTTTATTTAGGATGGTAAAAACATATTCTGAAGTAATTGTTTTGTAGGCTTTAGTCACTTTACTCAAATCATCCAGAATTGTTTTAGCTTTAGGGTCTTGGTCCTGCGCAAAAGAAGTAAATAGGGATAAAGTAAAAACTGTTATTAATAAGATTATTTTTTTCATAGTGTTATTGTTTAATGTTTCAAATGAAACGGATTTAATTCGCCATACACAGGGAAACAATGCATGTGCCAAACTAGATCGTAAAAATATATAAAAAGTTTAATTCTGTTAATTTTTTATTTTACAGTTATCACAGAATTTGTATTACTTAGAATTGTATCGCTTGAAAAGAAAAAACTTTGGATTTGCAACCTCTAGCTTATTCGCAATATAAATTAATTTCTGCCTACATTAAAACCAGAGTAACCGAAAAGGCCAATTATTGCCTTATTCTTCTAGTAAATTTGATTAAGATTAGAAGGAGCTAATAAATAAAAAAACTAAATAAAATGAAAAAGACACTCTTAAAGGTTTCTTTGATTCTGATTACAGGATTAGGAACAATCAATGCACAGGATAATATGCATAATGATAAAAAAGAAATGATGATGCCTGATGTTGGCAGCTGGCCTGAAGCTTCTAAAATGGCCGTTAAGGAAATAACCGATAAGTATGGGAAACCGGACGGTATTACTTCGAACGAGTTAATTTGGTTAAATAAAGGAGTCTGGAAAAAAATATGCATTAACAAAATGGAAACAAAGCATAGTTTCCCAATCGAGCATACAGATATGATGCAAACTACCATTATGTATAAAGTACAGGAAGATAAAATGGATGAGCTTGGAAAATTTGATGGAAGTGTAACTTTTGACCGTACACAAGGCACTATGAGCGCAAGATGTGATAAAGAAGGAAATAACTTTTTAGCATTAAATCTGGCGAATGATGTTTTGACAGGCAAAAAAACTGTTGATGAAGCGCGACAGGCATATGGAGATATAGTAAAAGAAAAAATGAACGGCGGAAATCCAGAATACATGCAAAAACTCATGTTTGCCTCTCAGGATAATACTGCTGATCCCGATAAAAACACCACAGGATTAACAAAGGAAGACGTAATGAAAGGAATTGAAAAGAACAAAAAGAAATAATCACTAATTCTTACTAAAAAAATAGAAGGTTAATCACTAAATCTTCAGTTTTCACTTTAATGCAAAATCCCCTAGAATCAATGACTCTAGGGGATTATTGCGGTCCGGACGGGACTCGAACCCGCGACCTCCGCCGTGACAGGGCGGCATTCTAACCAACTGAACTACCGGACCAACACCATTCTTTCGAATTGGGATTGCAAATTTACACTTATTTTTTTAATCACAAAAAATATTTTTAAAATAATTTGATTTATTAAAGAAATTAAAAAGTATCCAAAAAAATTAAAGGTTTAGTTTATTCTATGCCAGATAGTATCATTTCTTTAATTGTATAATATTGTTTCATTTTCAGACTCTTCTCTCTCCTCCACCCGCTTGAAAGATTCATATTAAACAAAGTGGCCACCTCTTTATAATTCATGTGGCTCAAAAAAGCCTTCACATATTCATAATCACTTTTCCTCCATGAGTCGAGGTAATCTTCATAAATTAAGAAGAGGTTATTCAAATAAAGGCTTGTTTTCTCATTACTAGTGGCTATTAAAAATCGGCTGTCTGTTTTTTTGATAAGTTGTAACCTCTCCCTTGCATCTATTAATCCAAAACCGAGGCGTTCGTAAGCGGTATGTTTACTCTGTATGGTTTCCAGTGTATCATGATAGAGGACATGTTTTAATTTGAAGTCGAGGTTGTTTTCAATAATACATTCTTCAATGTCAAAGATCATTTCCAGACTCCCCTGCAAGCTATTGGTAATTCCCTGGAACTCACCAGGCATTACCATATCTAATGAGGTTATAAAATGTTTTTTATGAATCTTATTGATTACGGTAATTACATTTTTCAACTGATTTTCAGTTTCCGCCGCTTTAACAGAGCCCGGGTTACGAATAGCAGACATTAATATAAAATGATCCATATACTTTTCATATCTTGTCAGTTCGGGCGTAATTGACAACAAATACAGCATCTCGACTCCGCTCGATGTGACAAATTGATTATCAAATTTACAATTTTTGCACAAATAACGCAAAAACTAAAAATAATTGAATTATAAGTGCTGTTTATTTTGTCACTTACAATTTAAGCCATATATTTGCCGCCCAAATTAGAATTAATTAAAACATTAAGAAGTGGACGCATTAAGTTATAAAACAAAATTTGTCAATAAAGCCAACTCAGAAAAAGAGTGGTTATTGGTTGACGCAGAAAATGAAGTAGTAGGTCGTTTGGCCTCTAAACTGGCGTATTTAATACGCGGCAAACATAAAACTAATTTCACACCTCATACTGATGGTGGTGCAAACATCGTTGTTATCAACGCTGAGAAAGTTCGTTTTACCGGAGCTAAAATGGAAGATAAGGAATATGTTCGTTACACAGGTCATCCTGGTGGACAGCGTTTTGCTACTCCAAAAGAAATGTTAGCTAAAAAGCCGGAAGAAGTAATCAAACATGCAGTGCATGGTATGTTACCTAAAGGCCGTTTAGGAAGAGCTATCAATACAAATTTATTTGTATTTGCTGGTCCTGAGCATGATCATGCTGCACAACAACCAAAGAAAGTAGATTTAACAACAATTATTGCATAATATACATGGAAGTAATTAACACATCAGGTCGCAGAAAATGTTCGGTAGCACGTGCTTATGTATCATCAGGTACAGGCGTGATCACTATCAACAAAAGAGATTATAAAGAATATTTCAAAACTCCTACTTTACAGTACTACGTTTTACAATCATTAAACAACGCTAAATCTGTTGGTTTATATGATGTGAAAATAAACGTAAACGGTGGTGGAACTACAGGTCAAGCTCAGGCTGTGCGTTTAGCAATTGCGAAAGCGTTAGTAGAGATCAACCCGGAGTTGAAAAAAGATTTACGCGCAGAAGGATTAGTTACACGTGATCCGCGTATGGTTGAACGTAAGAAATTCGGTCAGAAAAAAGCCCGTGCCCGTTTCCAATTCAGCAAA
>JANPOX010000610.1:0-4024 GCA_031428235.1 Bacteroidia bacterium
TCCCATTTGCATCATATGTCAAATTCATTTTATGTACATTATATTGAGACAGGCCCTGCGTGTTCCAGACGTTTAGCATCACCCCAGAGTTCACTGCCATATCTTTATAAGTCGTCATTTGCCTGATACGGTGCAACTGATCGTATCTATATGCAGCGATTTGTGGTAATGGTTTTTCGAAAGAAGACGAAAGTGGGTTTAAATCTACAATGGTAGTTACCATACTTGAAATATTTCCATTATACAGGGACGGCCCCTGACCTGTTGTCAAATTAAGGTTAAAAGAGAAAACAGAATTATATAAATTATTTTTATCCGCCGAAAAGTTATTTGAAGAACTTAATGTTTTTATAGATTTATAATCCTTATTAGCGCCATTATTATCATAATAGTTTAAAGTATAGGCAGCAGCATCTTTAGCAAAGTTTGAATGAACATTAGCCGCATTAGCAAAATACTCATTTTTTATAGAGAATTGATCCTGACCATCATGTCCCATATCGTTCTCAGGATTCAAAATCTCATTATTTACACCTTTCAGCCAACCATGTATAGTGTAAGCATAATCGGTACCTTGAACTTGCTTATCACCTGTTTCTGTTCTAGCCAATGGTCCGTGTTCGTAATAAAAATATTTGGCATCTCTTTCCCAATTCATGTTGTTTGTGCTGGTAAAAACCTCGTGTAAACGATTATCAGCATCGTATTCATATCTATGGATGAATTGATCAACTTTGTTTTTTTGAAAATAAACTTTTTTTACATTTCCACTAACCAAGTCATATTCATAATTAAGCTTTGTATACCTTTTTGAAGAAAGCCCCGGATTATCGTACACCATTTCTTTTAAATTTCCATGTTCATCGTAAGAATAGTGGGTGGCATAGTTATATGTTAAATTATTGCCGTCTTCTGCTTCTTCATAAGTAACACTTGCTACTCTGTTTCTTAGGTTATTTTGCGTGTTTCCAGTAAACTGAAAAGACACAGGGACACTTAACCTTAAATCATAAAAAGTTTTTGTAATTTCTTTTTTACCGTGAGAAGCTAAAAAAGCAGAAAACTGAACCGGGTCTCTCGCTATTTCCGGTGTTAAAAAATCACCTAAAGCAGTTGAAAGCGCAAAAGTTCCAACTTCTTTAATACGACCCAATTCATCATATAAGGTATAACTATAGTAACCGTTAATAACTTGTTTCATATTTTGGGACGCTACAATTCGTCCCAGATAATCATAATAGTATGTTGTTTCCCCAGTCTCATCCGGACTCTTTGAATTAATAGGAGCATTGAAAGATTGGAACTGATAGTTGGTTAAAAATTCATGGCGAGGAAAAATTCTTGGGTTAGTAAGATTAAGATGTGATGCATCAGCTGTAGCTAAATCTGCTGCACTGGTAAGAGGTACAACACCTTTTGGTGGTACAGTTTTTACGAGATTGCCCGCCTGATCATAATAATACAATGTATAATGATGCTCTCTTAATACATAATTCCGTTCGAATTTTTCATTAGTGATAGAACTCAAACAATTAGCTTTATAAGCAGCAATAAAAGTGGCGAGTGACTCATTTGCTTCCTGTAATACCAGATTTTGTGCATTGATCGATGCCTGTTCAAGCATGGACGTTACACATTCGTTCGGGACAGGTGTATAAACATACTTAACCTCTGTACACAATGGTTCGGTAGGAGTTGTCGAAATTCCTAAAGACATTCTATTTACAGAACCTGAAAGAAGTACAGTATCAGAAGCTCCTTCATTTTGAAAAACTGCAGTCAAATAAAACTTTTTCATGTTGCCATTCATATTCGAACCAGCATTACCAAAAATTTCCAATATGTCTTTGATATTGTTGAAAGAATTGGAATACGCTTCAGGCATCTGCAAAATGATTGTATCACCTACACTGTTTATCGTATCATTTTTATAATAGGTAATCGCTAATTTTTTTGTTGAAATAAGGTAACCGCTATACTTCACTTTAAAATTATCAAAGGCTGTACGCTGAGGATAAAGAGTTGTTCCATAATATCCCATACCCTTTGCCAAAGAAATTGTATCTTCCTTTATGAATTTTTCCGTCGTTTGAGCCCTTGCTTTTAAAAGCTTGAAAAGATCCTCACCTGTTTGATTTAAATTTGAACTTGGTGTAAGACTTATACGTTCATTCACCCAATTGCCGGTCCCAATCTCCACTACTTTACCCGCAATACAAGAGTTATAAGCGATTTGATATTGCGAGGGGGTAAAATTGAAATTATAGGTATTATTAAAATAATTAGCGAAGATATCCCAAAAATTGGATGAGGAATATGTTAAGCCGGGTATATAAGCAGGGCCTGTCGAGGTAAGGTTATTGATTGCAGTTCCCATGTCAGCGCAACTTACACAGCGTTTACATCCTAACTCTGCAGGTATTTCCCATCCTGCACCTATCGCTGCGAACGCGGCATCATACGTTGTTGTGAACCAATTGATTTTTGGAGCCGTGGGAAATTGGACATTTCCAGCAATTCCAGCAATGGATTTACATTTACACTTAACTTTATTATATATAGCAAGTGTCAATGAACTGTTATAACTCAAATTAAACAAATCCAAGGCCGTAGTAACTCCAGGAGGTAAATTTGCCGCAGCCGTATTATCAAATTCGATTTCATTTTCCGCAATTTTGTCACAGCCACAACCATTTAATGAATTAATATTTGACCCAGTTAAACTGAATGAATGGTCTTTCGCGTATGGAAATGATATTAAATTAGCATTACAGGTAGGAACATTCCCATGCGGACCAAGAAGGCCAGTAAGAACAGATTGAAACGATGCGTTACCCAGATATGGAAATGTAGGGGCTGTATTAGGAATAGAAGTATTTGGAAGAGCTGTAACGCCAGAACTGGATCCCCATGGATTATTTTCATCTACTCCATGGGAACAAACATTAATTAACCTTTCTTTTAAATGCATATAAATTAAAGCACAAGATGGGTCTGTAATAAGTACTCCTGCACCGGCCCCAGCCCTGCATAAACTTAAATTCGCCATCCAGTTATCGGCATTGCTATTACAATTACTAATCCCATTGGCAAGTATGCCGTTAGTTTGATTACTTCCCGTCCCTGGACTATTATTCGTAACAGATGTACCAAAGGCTCCTGCGGTTGTGGCCGCAAATAGCGTCATGTCAAAAAAGCGCTTTGTTTTTTGATTAGTGGTGAGCAAACCAATTGGAAAGAAAACCATTTGAGGATCAAAAAACAGAGCATAGTTAAGACCTGACCATGCTGAGAGTGCTGGAAGAGGTACACTTGCAATTGGTTTGTAATCTATTGCAAAAATGTTGACGTTGTTATTAGGGTAATCTAATAGGTCACCATAATATGCTCCCAAATTTTCAACTTGATTTCCTACAAAACCATTGTAACTCTTCCTTATTCCGGAAGGAGTAATAACCTGTCTAAAAATAGTATAAGAAGCCCTTGTACGCTCGTAAATTATTTGTTTTTTGGATAAATATAAATTCCTGAAAAACTCCCACTCAGCATCTTTGGTACAACTATTAGTACCCATATCTCCCACATTGGCATCCGGGTTACGGGCTAAAAAGCAAATAAATTCATAAAAGGAATTTGCAGTCGAACCAGGTGTAATTGTCGGGAAGGTTGAAGAGCCAACTGCGGCATTCACCTGACCAACATCAAAACTTGTTCTAAAATCATTGATAGAATTGAACAGTGAAAACTCATTAACGAACCAGGATCTTACCGTTGCATTGGCAATCACTTGGGAGGAAGTTGAAGATATTGATGTAGCGAAAAAAGGATCGGGACTGTTACCGCATCCAGACGTATTAGGCTGAAAAGATATTCCTGATAAACCAAGAGGGTTCAGAAAACCTTTTGTGCAGGCTTCATCGTATGACTGAATGTTGCGCATTTCTTCATCGTATGCTAAACTTTTTTGAGTTAAATTACAGTATTCCAAATAAGCATATTCCGGATGAAGTATTAAAAATACTTC
>JANPOX010000611.1:0-1886 GCA_031428235.1 Bacteroidia bacterium
ACCCCGATTGAAGCAACCGATGATCAGATCCATGCTATAAGAAAAGAATGTGAACGATTGTTTACTGAATTATGTTTTGATGTGTATGCACGTATCGATGGATTTTTAAGTAAAGATGGAAAAGTATTTTTGAATGATCCAAATACAACCTCCGGGATGATGCCTTCTTCTTTTTTCTTTCACCAGGCAGCTGAGATAGGTTTAACACCATCACAGTTCTTAACTTATATTATTCGAGCATCACTAAGCAAGAGGATTAGAGACAGTAAAGGGGCAGCAGTTTACGAACCATTATTAGAAAGACTTGATAATTTTTTAGATCATGAGAAGAATGCAATTCAGAATAAAATTCCTGTTGCTGTAATTTTAGGTGGTTATTCATCAGAACGTCATATTTCCGTGGAAAGCGGAAGAAATATTTTCGAGAAATTAGCTTCATCAGAAAAGTATGCGCCGATTCCTGTATTTTTAACTGGAGATAATTCCAATCATATCATGTACCAGATTCCAATTAATGCACTATTAAAAGATAATGCAGATGATATAAAAGATAAGATCAATAACTGGAAAATACATCCTGCTGTTAAACAAATTATTGCAGAGTGTAAGACGATTACCGATAAATACGGTTCACAAAATAATTTAATTGCCCCAACGCAATTATCTTATTCAGATCTTGCCAAATTAGTGAAGCAGGTATTTATTGCTTTGCATGGAAGGCCGGGAGAAGACGGAGCTATTCAGGAACAATTGGAAAAAGTTGGTTTGACTTATAATGGATCAGGCAAAGAAAGCTCCTCCATTACGATTGATAAATATAAGACCAATGAAATTTTAATGAAGCATGGTTTCCTGGCAGCGAAACATTGTTTAATTACTACGGAAGAGTGGAAAAATAATAAAGATAAAATTAAAAGCTCTTTACAAAAAGATTTCGTTTATCCTTTAATTGCAAAACCTGTGGATGATGGCTGCAGCAGCGCAGTAAAAATGATTAAAAACTTTGAAGAGTTTGAGGCCTTTGCAACTTTAATATTCAGGCAGTCAGAAAAATTCGATCCAAAATCGGCTGAAATACTTCACATAAAAGATAAAGAAGAGTTTCCTCAAAAAGCTGTGCTATTGGTTGAAGAACTGATAAGCAAAAACGGCGCTAAGCATTTCCTGGAAATTACAGGAGGAATGTTGACTAAGCTGAATACGAATGGTGAAATTGAGTACGAAGTATTCGAAGCCTCAGAAGCATTGGCGAGTGGCGAAATATTGAGTTTGGAAGAGAAATTTTTAGCTGGTCAGGGACAAAATATTACACCCGCACGTTATTCAAGAGATGAAAAAGAAAGACAGCTAATTTCAGATAAAGTAAAAGAAACATTAGGAGCGGCAGCAAAGGTCTTAAATATTGTGGGCTATTGCCGTATAGATGCCTTCGTCAGAATATTTGATGCGGATCATGTTGAAATTATCTTTATTGAAGTCAATTCTTTGCCGGGTATGACGCCCGCAACGTGTATTTATCATCAAGCCGCTATAAATGGATATAAACCTTATGGGTTTATTGATAAGATTTTGGATTTCGGAACAAAATCTAAATCGAAATTAGATATGATCTAGAGTTGCGTTTTAAACAACAATATGCGGTTTCATTAAGTGTCTGATTGTTAACCAATTATTTGGTAAATTAACACGATTTTAACCCTATATTAACAAGTAGGAAACCGGTTTTTCACATTTTTTGGTATGGTTAATTTCTGCTCTTCGTCTAATAAGTTAGTTTATTAACAATTTACCGTATACCTTTGTTAATAACTGTAATACACCCGCCATGTTTGAGATATTAAAAAACTTTGAAAGTAAATTCGGATCCCTTAAAAAAAAGGGTTTAA
>JANPOX010000612.1:0-3846 GCA_031428235.1 Bacteroidia bacterium
TCGGGTATTATCATCAATGCTAAAATCTACCTTTACAGCTGTATCAGAAACAATTTCTATATTTTCAACAACTCCAACAGTTATTCCTGAAAAACGAACATTGTTCCCAACTTGCAGTCCGCTCACATCCTTGAATATACCGCTAATTTTGAAAGTTTCATTGAACAATTGTTGCTTGTCGCCTATAAAATAAACCGCTATGATGAATAAGGCTAACCCGATTGAAACGAATACACCTAACCTAATTTTATTTCCATTGCTATTTTTCATTTTTCTTTCATTTTATTTTTTTATTCGAAGTATGCTCTTACATCAGGATCAGAAGAGTTTTGCAATTCTTCAAAAGTCCCTTCTGCAGAACATATTCCATCTTTGAGTACAATAATCCTGTCTGCAACAATTTTTGCACATGCTATATCATGTGTTATTATAATAGAGGCGGTATTAAATTTTTGTCTTATATCTGTTATTAGATGGCTTATCTCTTTAGCGGTTATTGGATCGAGGCCTGTAGTAGGTTCATCATAAAGCATGATCTCTGGTTTTAAGATAAGGGTTCTTGCAAGTCCTATCCTCTTTCGCATTCCTCCCGATAGTTCAGTAGGCATTTTGTCAATTGCATCTAAAAGACCCACATTTTCCAGAGCATCTTTCACTAACTCTTCAATTTCTATATCTGTTATGGTGTGGTTAGTTCTTAATGGAAATGCCAGATTCTCACGCACAGTCATTGAGTCATATAGGGCAGCGCTTTGAAAAAGAAACCCAATTTTTTTCCGCAATGTATTTAACCCTTTTTCATCTTGCTCTAAAATATTTATTCCCAGTGCTTTTAGTTCGCCATTATCTGGTTCAATTAAACCAACGATGCATTTAATCAATACTGATTTTCCTGTTCCTGACTTACCCAGTACGACAAGGTTTTCGCCTTTTTGGAGCGTAAGATTAATTCCGTTAAGGACTTTATTGTTTTTAAAACTTTTTTTAAGATCAACTATTTCTAAGGCAAGCTCTTTACCTTGAGAAGAATTCTCGGGTTCGGATGAAGATTCAGAGTTTATAGGAATAATTTTCATAATAGCTTATCATTGAAAAAGACTAGTGAATTGAACCGCTATCATATCGATGATAAATATGAGCAATGAACTTAAAACAACAGCTGAATTTGCTGCAATACCAACACCTTCTGTCCCTTTGTTAGAGTTGTATCCTTTAAAACAACCAATCATTCCTATAGCAAAACCAAAGAAAAATGTTTTGATAAATGCCGGAAACACATCTGCAAAATCCAGAGATTCTATAACCTGTGCAAAAAATAAATAAAAAGTCACATCACCTTTGATGTTAACTGCAGCAAATGATCCTGCTAATGAAATAACGTCTGAAAATACAACGAGTACTGGTAACATGAGCGTTGTTGCAATCACCCTCGTAACAACAATATACTTAAAAGGATTAATTCCTGAAACTTCCATGGCATCAATTTGTTCGGTTACCCTCATGGATGCTAATTCAGCACCAATGCCTGAACCAACTTTACCTGAACAAATCAGAGCAGTGATTACAGGCCCAATTTCTCTAATGATAGACACTGCAACCATTGCAGGCAACCACGATTCGGCCCCGAAAGCTTCTAATGTTGGCCTTGACTGAATCGTTAATACAAGTCCCATAATGAACCCTGTAATTCCAACTAAAGGAAGAGAACGACATCCAACATTATAGCATTGTTTTAGAAGTTCGTTCAATTCATAGGGAGGGCGAAAAATATTTTTAAAAATATTTACTGTAAACTTGCTGATAAGAGTTACCTCTGTGAAAAAGTTGTTGAAGTTAGGAAACAAAGGTTCATCCTTTGAATTATCATCCGGCGCAGTTTCTTTTGTAGATGAGTTATTTTTACCCATGTTAGATAATATATCTTCTAAGTGTCCAGGCAATTGTTTCGTGCTGAACTATCAGGCCTGTAAGAAAATCTGCGGTACCTAAGTCATTGGATTTATCCGTACTTTTTTCTATGAATTTTCTTAGTTCAATAATTACAGTTTCATGGTCTTCCAGTAGTTCTTTGATCATCGCCTTTGAAGTTGGATATTTATCAGGGTGTTCTTTGATTGAGGTTAACTTACCAAACTCATTCATTGTTCCTATCGTTTTACCTCCCAACTTACTAATGCGTTCAGCAACTTCATCTATTGATGCCTCTAGAAGTGTGTACTGATTTTCAAATAATTTATGTAGCTCCATAAAACTCTCACCACATACATTCCAATGAAATTTTCTTGTCTTCGTATACAGAGTTACTTCGTCTGCTAATACAACAGATAATAAATCAATACTGAGATGTAATTTTTTTTCGGAGATTCCTATATTTGGTTTCATAAATTTATTATTTTAAGTTTGGAGGATTTAAGTATTCAGTTTCTTTATTTAATTCATCCAGTATTACTTTTTCCGTAACTGGTATTTTTCGCCAAGTTTTGTCTTCAGTCTTTTGAAATAATTCGATTGTTAACCCAAAATTATCCCTGAAATTTTGTTTAAGATCCCCGATAGTCATTTGTGAATGTATAGAAATATATCCTTCATTATGAAGGGTTCTGCATTCTGCTAATGTTTTACTACTGCTCTTCACCAGGTTTTCGGAAGCAGGTCCGTTTTGTTTATTAGGCTTTTCATGGAACTCAATTTTTAATCCAGGAAACGAAGCGTGGAATTCTTTTTGAATTGCAAATATCTTTCGGTGGTTATTAATTTCGATTTTCATTTAGAAGAACTTTATTAGTTAACGATCATTCAGCCTCCTTTGAATCTCTTCCTCTGATAATGCGCATTATAATTGTTATAACAGAAATCGCCAAAAAAATATGTATCACGTTACCAGAATTATAGATAAAAAATCCTATAGCCCAAATCGCTCCGGATAAGATGCCTATAAAATAAAGTAGGTTGCTAAAGCTGTACATTTTATTTAGGTTTAAAAAAGTTAAAGGGATATTTTATTTTTAGAATACATCGTATTAATCCCTTTTTGTGCGCCTTCAAGTTTTTTATTTGCCGTGGTTAATATTTCATTAAACTGATCTCTTAATTCTTCTATAGATTCGCCGCTTTTTTTGGCAATTTTTTTCCTGGTCTTTGCGCCCTTTTCAGGCGCGAGTAATAATCCTAATACCGCACCCGCAGCGATTCCTGCTAAAGCACCAATGACAATGTTTCCTTTGCTCATGATTTCTATTTTTAGAGTGTATAATTTATTATAGAGGTCTTCTACCTTGAATTATTCTTAAAATAACTGCAATTAGTGCAATAACTAATAAAATATGTATAATACCGCCGGCACTGTATCCAACAAAACCAATTGCCCAAACAATAATTAATACTACTGCGATGATGTAAAGTAAATTTCCCATAATGTTATTTTTAAGTTTTAAAAAATTATTTTTTGTTTATAAATGAAAAGCTAATTCAATGGTTGGAATTCCTATTGAAAGATCCAGATACGATTTATCTGGATCTACCCAATAGTGTTAACAACGGTAAGTGTAAAATTTAATGAACGGCGACAAAGTGAAATTTTTACCAAGGCCAAATTCACATGCCCAACCTGAACAGGATGATGAAAATTATTTTACGTTATTTTTCGACATGTCTCTGAAAGATTGCCCAAGCTCATCCATATCATGGTTAAACTCGCGTTTAAAAGCTTCCCATTTATCATGATCATTTGTATCATCTTTGTAATCTCTTACCTTTACTTTCATATTTTCGTTTCTAACTTCCAGTTCAGAAACTTTTTTATCATAGTCTGCTTTTGCTTCTTTTTTCATTTCTGCACTGCGCGCT
>JANPOX010000613.1:0-3170 GCA_031428235.1 Bacteroidia bacterium
CAATCAAAATCACCTTTTCTATAAATTCTGTAAGTACTTCCTTCTGTATTATCCGAAATGTATTTTAAATAAGGAATACTTACGTTTGGGCCATAGGCAATGGTGTGGACGTTGATGTTATTAGAATTTGCTCTTTTGATAACTTCGGCCCTGGATATAAATGAACTATTTTCATTGCCATCCGTTAATATCATAATGGCTTTGCGCGGATATTTCTTTGAATTTTTCAGTATCAAACTTATTAATCTCGACGTGTTTTTTCTTATCGCTGATATCAATATATCTTGTTTTTACGATTTCGTTGCTTGTGTTTGTAATTATTTCTACCGATTTTACAAAATCGTATAAGTGATTAGCGATTGCCTGGGCGCCACCTTGCTGAATAACTTTTTCTCCTTCCAGTTTAAATACCGGGCAAATAGATTTCATAGATTGTCCTTCGTAAGACACATCAACAAATTCATCAATTATGGTTTCTCCAATCACTAAAACCCTTAAATCTTTTACCTGATCAATAAAGCTATTTATAGTTTCTATATTCATATTTATCTTTTATTTAAATCTATTTTTAAGAAGTTAACTATACCTTCCAAACTAAAGGCATAGTTTAAATTTTGTCTGCTTAAATTTTTTCTAAATCTAAGCGTATCAATCAATCCTTTTATTGGCGGTTTTCCGTTAAAAATCAGTAACACATTTGTATGTGTATACATACCTATATGCACAGCGCCTGAATGTTGAGTGATAATTAAATTAGCATTACAACATTTTTCAATTACTACTTTATTGTCTGGTGATAAACAAGCTTCTATATTACTCTCCGAAACTACATCCGCCGACATACTTGGATGACCTGTAATATAAACCTTGTCAAAATAGGGCGATACCGCACGCGCTATCTCCATATAATCCCAAGGGCCACCGTTATTGGGAGTAACAATAACATTTCCTTTTTTACGTGGAAAAATAACACATGAATTTTCCTGAGCGGTTTTGTAAACTTTTTCTATGGAATATATATGCTGCCTGCCTTTTTTTAATTGCCAGTTTCTAAACACAAACCAGTACAGATTACTATCGCCAATATTTAAATATGCTTTTTTTGATGCAAAAGCCAATTTCTCAAACTCAATTATCTCCTGCTGAACATCTTTTGGAGGAACAACCTCATTGGCATGAGGAGGTGTTTCAGAAAAAAAATCGCGTAACTCATAAAATTGATAAATGATGGAATTACCATGCTCATCAATTAAAAAAGGCTTATGCAAAGCTAAACCACAGTAATGAATTTTAACGCCTTGTTGATGCAAATGCATTAAAAATGGTAAATTATGTAATAAAAAATGCCCAAACTCTCCTTTAAACGGTCCGTAAAAACATTCCTTATCTTTTAACGCTTTTTTATAAAAAGCGCTAATTTTAAAATATGCTTGCGCAACTATTTTAAAATAATGAAGCTTACCAAAAATATTTAAACCACGCTGCCCATACATTACGGTTGTGGCTCCGTTAGAAATACTATATTTTAATTCTTCATCTGTCACAGTTCTTCCAGTTTATCAATTAATAATTTTGTTTGATATTTAAATGTATGTGAACTCACATCATAATTCTTGTCAGGAACTTGTTGCGTTGTTGCGTTGTTATAAATATCATTGATTATTGTATTCATGTTTTCTAAAGTAATATGATATCCCAAACGGTATATTACTAAATATTCAGAAACCTCTCCTTTAGCTCCAAAATATAAAATAGGCTTACGCAATGCCACCAGTTCAAAAAATTTAGAAGACATGGCGTTTACTCTATTTGGCGGTAGAATTAATATCACATAATTTGATTTTTGAATTTTTGTAAAATATTGTTCGGTGTCAATAAAATCAAATCTTTTAATTAAAGGATGCGTTAACTCTTTTTCATAACCTTTGATGGAGACATAAAATTCAACCTCAACTTTATTTTTTTGAGATAACGTATCAACCGTTTTTTTTATCAATTCAATATTATCATGTATATCGTTATAAAAAGCTCCGCCATAAATCAATTTTATATTTTCTGAATCAGAAAGATCAACCTGCTTATTTTTGATGTCTTCTTCATCAAAACAATGCGGCAAGCAATACGTGTTTTTACTAAATTTTAATTCATAGTGACTCTTCATTTCCATGTTAGGTACAATTATTAAATCAGAGGATTGCACTACTTTTATCTGAAGTTCTTTTTCGTAATTAATCTGTTTTTGAGTTAATTGATTTAAACCATCTTCCCAATAATCACGATAATCGATAATATATTTAAGATGCGGAAATTCATTTTTTAATGAATTTAAAGCCTCACTATACCTAAAAGGCCCCACAGATAATAAAACAGTATTGATTGATTTAGTTGTAATGATTTTTCGAGCGGCTTTGTAAAAATCATCAGCAACATGAACCGATGCATCACTATAATTTCCTTTTAGATATATTTTTTTAATATTCCACAACCACAATGATAATTTCCATTTAAGCTTATTCAGAAAATTTTGAGGAAGCGTTTTTTTAAAATAGGGGACATTGCTTCTATTTAATTGCACCCGCGTTACTAAATCTTGATATTCCTTTATATCATCATCCCAAGCAGATGTTGAATTTATAAAGTCACCTGCCAATACTTGCATATTAACACCCATTCTGTTTAAATACTTACAATGCTTAGCCCAACGCCTGCCTCCTACTCTTTGAAAAGGAGGGAAATAATAACTAATGACTAAAATATGTAAATCTTTTTTGGGCAATTTAAAAAAACTCTATTTGTATTTATAAGCTAATAATAATCTCCAGTTCAAACTTTCTGTATTTTGTTTATTCTTACTTTTTGATACGCCAAAATACAGGCTTGCCTTCTCTACCTCTTCCTTTATTAAAGGTGTATCCATCCAATTTTTTTGTGGTGGCTCATAGCCTATTTTATCAACACGCCAACAAATAGAATCAGGTAAAATTGAATTCATTGACTGCCTTAAAATATATTTTGACCAACCTAAATGTAATTTATACTCATCAGGAAGACTAAATGCAAACTCAACCAATTTATGACTCAAAAATGGTAATCTAACCTCACGGGAATGAGCCATTGAATTTCTATCAGCGTAACGCAATAATTCTTCTAACCCAATTGTGAAAGTATTA
>JANPOX010000614.1:0-5046 GCA_031428235.1 Bacteroidia bacterium
ATGTCTTCAAACTCTTCAAATTTTAAAGGACGGTTATCCATCGCGGATGGCAAACGGAACCCATATTCTACCAGATTTTGTTTACGCGATAAATCACCACCAAACATTGCCCTGATTTGCGGGACAGTGGCATGACTCTCGTCAATCATCATTAAAAAATCATCCGGAAAATAATCAATCAAACAAAACGGCCTGGTGCCAGGCATTCTGCCATCGAGGTAACGCGAATAATTTTCGATACCACTACAATATCCCAGTTCACGCATCATTTCCAAATCGTAATTGATGCGCGAGTTGGGTTATTGCAGTGGTATTGAAAACTATTCGCGTTACCTGGATGGTAGAAAGCCCGGTACAAGGCCGTTTTGCCTGATTGATTATTTTCCGGATGATTTTTTAATGATGATTGACGAGAGTCATGCCACTGTCCCACAAATCAGGGCAATGTTTGGTGGTGATTTATCGCGTAAACAAAATCTGGTAGAATATGGGTTCCGTTTGCCATCCGCGATGGATAACCGTCCTTTAAAATTTGAAGAGTTTGAAGACATGACAAACCAGGTGATTTATATTTCAGCAACACCGGCTGAATATGAATTGGAAAAAGCAGAAGGTGTTGTGGTAGAGCAATTGGTTCGCCCAACCGGAATCCTGGATCCAATTATAGAAGTTCGTCCGAGTGGCAACCAGGTGGATGATTTACTGGATGAGATCCATAAAGTAGTTGAAAAGAATGAACGTATTTTGGTAACAACTCTGACCAAACGTATGGCTGAGGAATTAACAAAATATCTCACCAAGCTTCAGATCCGTTGCCGTTATATCCATAGTGAAGTAGATACACTCGAGCGTGTAGAAATTTTGCGCCAGCTCAGAGTGGGTATGTTCGATGTTTTAATTGGAATTAATTTATTGCGAGAAGGATTGGATTTACCAGAAGTTTCCTTAGTAGCTATTTTAGATGCGGACAAGGAAGGATTTTTAAGAAATGTAAGAAGTTTGGTTCAGACTTCCGGGCGTGCTGCCCGTAATGTAAACGGACGTGTGATCATGTATGCCGATAGGATCACAGACAGCATGCGCATTACCATTGAGGAAACAGACCGAAGAAGGAAACGTCAGATTGAATACAATTACAAAAATGGCATCACACCAACACAAGCCGGTAAAAAATTATTGTTACAACCAAACGATCATGGTATTGAAGTAACCGTTGATGGCAAATTGGTAAGAACTTATATAGAGCCTGAAGAATATAGTGTTGCCGCAGATCCTGTTGTTCAATATATGAGCAAGGATGAATTAAAAAAACAAGTCACCAAATTAAAATCAGCCATGCTGAAAGCCTCGAAAGAAATGGACTTTTCAAAAGCTGCCAGTTTAAGGGATGAAATGTTTGGTTTGGAGAAACTGATGGAAAATAAATAGAATGAGAATCGCCACCAACAAATTATCCGACCTCTACGAATTTTACAAAACAGAACTATCTTCTATTTACGATGAGGGGGAACTGTATGCAATTTTTGAATTGGTCTGCGAACATTATTTAGGTTATTCAAAAACTGACACCCGCTTAAAGTTCCAGGACAATCTGAATCAATCGGATGTATTAAAAATTTATGATACTGCTAAAGCATTAAAAACCGGAGCTCCTTTACAATACATTTTAGGAGAAGCTCATTTTTATGATTTGAAGTTTAATGTCAATTCTTCTACTTTAATTCCCCGTCCCGAAACAGAGGAATTGGTAGATCTGGTATTAAAGTCTCAAACAACCGATAACTCAACTCTTATAACGATCTTAGATATTGGAACAGGTTCCGGTTGCATTCCAATTACTTTAAAAAAACACTTGCCACAGGCAAAATTAACGGGCATTGATATTTCAGAAAAAGCTTTGGAAGTAGCTAAATCAAATGCTATTAAAAATAATTTAGAAGTTGAATTCCTGAAATTGGATATACTATCCAACAACGCACAACTTTCAACTTATAATCTGATTATTAGTAATCCTCCTTATGTTCTTCAGTCAGAATCTAAACAAATGGATGCCAGGGTTTTGGAGCATGAACCTCACGTAGCACTTTTTGTGGAAGATAACGATCCAATCATTTTTTATAAACGCATTATTGATTTGTGTGATGTACATTTGGAAGCAAAAGGTCTACTATTTTTTGAACTGAATCCCTTGTATGCAAATGCTGTAAAAAACTATGCAGATGACAGTAAAATATTTAATTTTACGGAAATCATAAATGATATGAGTGGTAAACAACGATTTTTAAAAGCGCAAAAGAAATGAGGCATCTCCTGATCTTATTTACAGTTTTATCCTCATTCCTGTTTTCTCAGGAGAAGATCGTCACAACTGTTGATAAAACTGCACAACCCATCGGAGGAAAATTAGATGTGGACTATGTATTTCAATCGCAGGTCATTTATCCTGCTGATCTTTTAAAAAAGAAAACAAGTGCTGATGTTGCCATTTATTTTACAGTAACATCTGACGGATCTGTAAAAGATATTGAGTTCAAACAAGAATACAATGAAGGTTTCAAAACAGAAGCAAAACGTTTACTTCGTTATTTTATATTTACACCGGCAAGTGTTGGCAATGTCAATGTTGCTTCTCAGACTTTCCTCGTTTTTAGATTTAACCCGGATACTTATAAAAAATTCACTAAGGAAAGAGGTTTTGTAATTCACAAAGAGCAAGCAACATTTGATACCAGCTTTGTGATCTATAAAATGGCCGATTCTTCTCCGGATTATTATAAAGGCGAAGAATCTCTAGGCGAATTTGTATTGACTAATTTGGAATACCCTGATTTAGCAATTCGTCAAAACTTACAAGGAACAGTGCTCATGAGTTTTATCGTGGAACCCAACGGAACCATTAGCAATTTAATGGCTGAAAAAGAATTTAATCATCTTTGCACACAGGAAGCCTTGAGGATTATGAGAGAAACCAAATGGGTTCCCGGTAAAAAAAACGGGAAGGCCATTCGTTACAAAAGCAAATACCCGATTATTTTTAATTTAAAGAATATTAATAAAGATAATGCTACAAGTGAACAACGATAGAAATTACGAATCCGATACGAATGCACAAACATGCACTCGTATGCATGCACAGATTCGTACATTCGTAATTATTCGTAATCAATAAATCTTGTATTTAAAACAGATATAAATAGAATGAATTATTCAATACACCCCGAAAAAAGACTTACCCTCAGTGATGTTCAGCACATTTTAGAATCGAATGTCACCCTGGTTCTTTCAGAAAAAGCAAAGCAAAACATTGTAGCCTGCCGCGAGTACCTTGATAAAAAAATGGCTTCACAAAAAGAGCCTATTTACGGAATCAATACAGGCTTTGGTTCATTATGTAATGTAATTATTCCTGATAATGAACTGGAACAATTACAAACTAACCTTGTAATGTCGCATGCCTGTGGAATGGGTGATGAAGTGCCATTGGAAATTGTACGTTTGATGTTATTCTTAAAGATTCAGTCTTTATCCTATGGAAAAAGTGCGGTACAATTACAAACAGTTGAACGCCTCATCGATCTTTATAATTTAAAAGTATATCCAATCATTTATCAACAGGGTTCATTAGGTGCTTCAGGAGATTTATCACCACTGGCACATATGTCGTTACCCTTATTAGGTATGGGCGAAGTGAATTACCAAGGAAATAAGTGCCAGGCATCAGTAGTATTAAAACAATTAGGATTAAAACCAATTTCTTTAAAATCAAAAGAAGGATTAGCATTATTGAACGGAACCCAATTCATGAGTGCTTATGGTGTATGGTGTTTGATCAAATCAAATAAATTAAATGTACTGGCTGATTTTATCGGAGCCATTTCTTTGGATGGGTTTGATGGAAGAAGCGAACCTTTTAAAGATAACATCCATATCATTCGTCCGCATAAAGGACAATTACAAACAGCCAGAGCCATACTCGATAATTTATCAGGAAGTGAAATTTTAGCACAGAAAAAAGTGCAGGTACAGGATCCGTATTCTTTCCGGTGCATTCCGCAGGTGCACGGTGCCACAAAGGATGCAACTGCCTATGTAAATTCTGTTTTTGAAACAGAGATCAATTCGGTAACAGATAACCCAACCGTATTTCCGGAAGATGATGAAATTATCAGCGGAGGAAATTTCCATGGACAACCATTGGCAATTAGTTTAGACTTTTTAGCCATTGCTATCGCAGAATTAGGAAGCATTTCGGAAAGACGTGTCTATCAGTTAATTTCAGGTATCCGTAATTTACCAGCTTTTTTAGTAGCCAAGCCGGGATTAAATTCTGGCTTTATGATTCCGCAATACACAGCCGCGAGTATCGTGAGCCAAAATAAACAATTATGTACACCTGCTAGTATAGATAGCATTGTATCCAGTAACGGACAGGAAGATCATGTGAGTATGGGAGCCAATGCAGCTACCAAATGTTATAAGGTCATTGAAAATGTAGAAAAATTACTGGCTATTGAATTATTGAATGCTTCACAAGCCATTGAGTTTAGAAGGCCTTTACAGTCGTCACAAAAAATTGAAAGAGTATTAGCAGATTTCAGAAAATTAATTCCATTCATTAAAGATGATAAAATTATGTACCAGGAATTGGAAGCTACTTTACAATTTGTAAAAACAATGAATATTTAATTTAGGAAACTGTCAGTTCGAGCGAAGTCGAGAACATCACATATATGAAACACATAATCCTCATACTCTTAATCCTGGCAAGCAAATTTTCATTCGCTTGTCAGTGCCCCATTACTTCCTTAACCGACAAAGAAACCAACAAGTACGATATAATCTTTAAAGGAAAGATCAAATCCATAAAACTAGATGATAAAAAAAGTGAGGCAATTTTTGAGGTGAATGAATTGTACAAAGGATTGTTAGCCCAGGATTTTAAGATCCTGTTTAATGATGCCGATCTTTGTAAAATTGAACTGAGGGCAGGGGACGAGTGGATCATTTATACCAACTATCACCAGATCGACAACGCGACGCTTGATT
>JANPOX010000615.1:0-3329 GCA_031428235.1 Bacteroidia bacterium
GTATAAAATTCCTGCAGGCATAAAATATCCGGGTTTTCCTCAGCAAGGGAAGTTAAAATGATATTCCTGCTCTGCTTGTTTTTTGTCCAGTTATATAAGTCAAATAACATAGAGTTGTAACTCATGATCTTAATGTCTTTGTTTGATGTTGGTTCAGAACTAAAATCCAATTGAACAAAACCGAGACATGTTTTTGCACTTAATAAAATGGCAATAAATGAAAAACAAGCGTGCAGCCTAAACTGTGAGAACCAATAGATGGTAAAAAAAATATTAGCGATAAGAAATAAGGGAAATGCTAATCCAAAAAAGGCGAGCATCCAAAAATGATTTGGTGAAATGTATTTAGATGCTACCGCGCATAATAGACTGATAATTAATGCATAATTGATCCATAACAAAAACCTATTAAGTCTTGATAGTTTTTTGGCATTTCTCCTATGGATCATTGCCCTGAGTTCCGGAATAGATATGTTGGATAGAAAACTGATACGCTTTTTATTATTACGATTGTAGATGTTGCAATTTTATATTAGGTTGTTCTTTGTTCTTGAAAAAAAAGAACCAAAAATTCAATGCGCCAGCTGGCGGACAACTCCAATTCTTTTCTCGCGCCAAAAGCCCACGCAATAACACCGAAAAAATTGTAGTTCGCACCGTTTCGCCAAAATCAGCCGCACTATTATCAACGTATGCAGTGACGCAGTTATAATTATAAAAAGTTTTTTTCATATAATTATTGAATAGCGCCGTCCTTCATAATTAGTTTTCTATCGGCCATGTTGGCAAGTGTTTCATTGTGAGTAACCACAACAATGGTTTGCTTTAATTCATCTCTTAATTTAAAAAACAACTGGTGAAGGTTCTGAGCATTCTCACTGTCTAAATTCCCGCTGGGTTCATCTGCAAAAATAACTTTGGGATTATTAATTAGAGCTCGTGCTACCGCCACCCGTTGTTGTTCACCACCTGATAATTCAGAAGGTTTATGATCAGCTCTATGTTTTAATCCTAATAGTTCGAGGAGTTCATATGCTTTTAATTCAGCATCTTTTTTTGATGTTTTATTAATGAAAGCTGGGATGCATATGTTTTCCAATGCTGTAAATTCAGGAAGCAGGTGATGAAATTGAAAAACGAATCCAATATGTTGATTACGAAAAGCAGCTAATTTTTTTTCATTCAGAGAAGTAATATTAACATTATTAAAAAAAATCTCTCCCGAAGTTGGCCTGTCTAAAGTTCCAAGTATGGTCAGTAAGGTTGTTTTTCCGGCTCCTGAAGAACCAACAATGGATACAACTTCAGAAGGCTGTATATGAACGTCAACGCCCTTTAAAACTTCTAAATTGCCGTATTGCTTTTTTATGTTTTTTCCTATGATCATTTCAGTTAATACGAATCTAATACGAATATACGAATCTACGTTTGCTATTCTAAGTACTTAGATTCGTAAAGTATTCGTAACCATTTTTTGGTTTGTAATCACTCTTTTATTTTGCCAGTATTTTTAATTCAGTTCTACGGTTCTTCGCTTTGTTTTCCGGCGTATCATTTGGTGCTTTTGGTTTACTGTCGCCATAACCTTTATACGATAAGTTTGTGGCCGGTAAAGGACCTTTTTCAATCACGTAATCATAGATCGCTTTTGCCCTGTTATTTGACAAAGTTTTATTGAATACCTTATCACCGCTGTTATCTGTGTGGCCGCTGAATTCTACTTTAAGAGTTGGGTTCGCTTTCAGAAATGAAATTATTTTTTGTAATTCTG
Source organism: Bacteroidia bacterium (assembly GCA_031428235.1). Taxonomy (GTDB): domain Bacteria; phylum Bacteroidota; class Bacteroidia; order B-17B0; family Aurantibacillaceae; genus UBA4416. The sequence continues at coordinate 1,772 of JANPOX010000615.1, forward strand.
CTTTTGATTCCGCTTTCAGATCCCATTTATTCACATCAAAGAAAATGTTTTTTAACTCAATGATTCCTGTATCAATAGGTTGCAAAGGAATCTCCAGCTTAAATGGTTTATTATAATCGGCTATTTTATCTTTTAAAGAAAAATTATCGCTATAAAATAAAAACCCCGGCTTACTTACATTCACTAAATAATTGTGATTGGAAGTTAAGGTCACTAAAAATTCACCTGCACTATTACTGAAGGCGCTCGTCACTGATTGCTGAGTTTCCAGATCTATCAATTCAAAGGAAGCTTCCAGAGGATCTCTTGTTCTTGCATTAAAGATGTGACCTTTCACATAAGTGATAACTTCCGGACGAAGAGATTCGGGTAATTCAAACTGATAAATGTCAAGACCTCCAAAACCACCTTCTCGATCGCTAGCGAAATAAGCGAGCTTTCCATTAGCATCTACTAATAAACTATTATCATCCTGAAACGAATTAATTGGATAACCAAGGTTAACTGCTTTCCCCCAACTTCCGTCTGCTTGTTTTTTACTGACAAAAATATCCAGTCCTCCCATTCCAGGGTGGCCTTCGCTACTAAAATAGAGTGTTTGATTATCAGGATGAATAAAAACACTTTCCTCACCTAAAGGCGTATTGATATTATCAGATAATTTTACCGGCTCAGAAAATTTCCCATCGCTGCCAATTGTTGAAGAATAAATATCAGGATTTTTTATTCCCTCTCTTGCCACCATTCCGCGAACAAAATAGAGTGTTTTTCCATCGCTGCTAAAACTTGGTTGCGTTTCCCAGTTTTTTGTATTGATCATAGCACCGGCATTTCTTGGCTTGGTCCATTTTCCATTTATTTTTTGAGCATAAAAAATATCGCATGAGCCATAGCCTTTTCTTTCTGAAGTGCCATAATCTCCGCTCATTTCCATGCAAGATGCAAAGAACATAATTTCTCCATCAGCGCTTAAAGATGGTGCACCTTCATTTCCGGGAGTATTAACAGATGGCATAGGATTGGCAGTTTGCCATACATTATTTACTTTTTTACTAATATAAAAGTCTTCCTGCCTTGGCGCTTCTACTCCTTCGCCTTCACGAATATTCCTTGTAAATAAAAAGGTATTTCCGTCAGCAGTTAGTGCCGGAAAGTATTCAAATTCTCTTGTATTTATTCCTTCGCCAACATTAACCGGTTTAAAAGGCTGTGGATGTTTGATGGCATCTGCACCAAAGCGTGCGTTTTTTAAATAACGGGCGGCCTCATCTTTTAAATTCGGGTTTATTCGTTCGGTTTTTAAAATAGTTTCAAAACAAGGTATAGCTTTTTCATATTGAGCTTCATGTAGTAAAGCCCCTCCCAAATAAAAATTATTATCAATAAAAATTTTAGGGTTAATCGCTATTGCTTTTTCATAGAATGGAATGGCTTCTTTAACCCTGTTATTACCCATCAAAAAATCAGCATAAGCAGAATGTGCTTCAATAAATTGTGGATCTTCTTCGATGGCTTTTTTAATTAGTTTTTCAGCTTCAGCATCTTTCCTGACCTGAAA
>JANPOX010000616.1:0-2914 GCA_031428235.1 Bacteroidia bacterium
GCATGGCTTTATAACTTATAAAAGGTACGGTTATAATGCAAAACCAATTGATGAGTATCAGCCAACTTTTCAACAATACCTTTTTATAAAGATAAAAAATTGAAACTAAATGTGCAACGAATCTATCTAAGAAATAGGGCAGTTAAACTAAATTGTAATTTTTTATTTTTTGGAAATATTACAGCTAATGTGTGTGATTGTTGCTAATTATATCTTCCAAAACAATTCTATAAAAAGAATAAAATGAGTAGATTTGGTAATTCATAATTATCAGTAAACAGTCTAATAATTATGAAAGCATAAAAACACAATATGAACAAGGCAATCATTTCAATTTTAATATTTACAGCGGTAACTGCGACTTCACAGACAAGAGTTGCCAGGTATCCAAATGGGAAATTAAAAGCAGAAATTTCTTACAAGGATAGTTTAAAGAATGGAACAGGAAATTACTATTTTGAGAATGGAAAACCTCAATTAGTTGTGGAATATGAAAATGATAAATTAGTTGGGACAATAAAACAGTTTTATGAATCTGGCCGTCATTACATGATCATTGATGCTAAAACATTAGAAGCAAAAATATATAGTGAAGACAGCACCTCCTATTACAAGGGGGTTTTTGGAAATTTAAAGTTTAACATGAATGGTATTTGGGAGGATTGGATTATTAATCCTAATTACAAAAAATATGTCTGGACTTTTGTTAATGGAACTAAAACCGGACCCTACACTGCCTTCCGACAAAATGGATCCATTGAGGCAAAGGGACACTACTTAAATGGGACGTTAACCGACACCTTAAAAATGTTTGATGAAAAAGGTATTCTACAGACATTGCAAATATGGAAGCTAAAAAACGATGGCAAAGAAAGTGATCTGGTGCGCACCATACATTTAACCGACAAGAAAGCTGATGGTACTCCTGAAGTTACTGACGGGAAAATATATATCTGGAAAAACGGAAAGAAAGTATTTCAAAAGAATATTGAAGATTAAAAGGCAGTTGGAACCCAAGGGCGAATACGATAGTTATATCTGATAGTACATCAGAAAACTAAAACACAGTCATAACACAAATGACATTCCAGCTGCAGTTTCTAATGTCACGACTTTAGCATTACTTATCTCCATATTGTACTCAAGCAAAAGTTTAATCCGGGATCAGTCATCAAACCTTGAATGAGTCTGTCGCCTTCTAAACCGGCGCATCACTTAGGCTAGGCTTATCATCTGATAATAGGATAGCGCGTATCCGATCAATGTGCACCTGGGAAGAATCTGAACGTTCTTTGGCAGATTTTGAAACCGCACCCTTTTGATCTTTAGCAATAGTCAATAGTAAATTTCTTCTTTCTTCAAACATTCTAAGAGCGCTCCACATCGTTTCTTCAATTTTTTGTGTTTGCTCTGCAAGAAGAACAGCAGATGTATAGGCATGCCCGGTATGACATCTGTACCTCAATGTTTTTCCTTGCTTCATTTTCCATAACACACCTCCACACCCTGGACAATTAAAAGGTACCTGTTCGCCCAGTGAGTTTACAGCAGGTAAATCACTCAAAACACGTTCAGCAATTCTGGCTTCCTTTAAAATATCTTCCGGGATTTTTTTCTCCTTCAGACCTTTACGATTTAATGCTTTTATTATCACTGCACCCATTTCGGATAAAGGCACACAATAGTCTATGGCAACATTGTATAAAGCATTCTTAGGCATGTCAGGATAATCTGCATCTTTAGGATCCTGAACAATGCATATTCCACCACAACGTTTAATAGAAGCTAATCCTGAAGTACCATCATCCAAATAACCTGTTAGTATTATGCCTATTGTTCTGCTTCCAAATACAACGGCTGCCGAGCGAAATAACGGGTCGATAGCCGGACGAGAGCGATTTTCCTGAGCACCTTTTGTAACCAGCAATGTTCCTTCCTGCCCTATCATTAAATGGTGATCAGAAGGAGCGAGGTAAATACTACCGGCCTTGATTGATTTGCCGTTTTCTGCATGCTTACATGCAAGCTTACCACATCTATTAAGCGCATCTAAAAGCACGTTGCCCGTAGCATCTGATGAAATATGCTGAACGATTAAAATTGGTGCAGGGAAATCTGCCGGCAGTTGTTGAACGAGAATCTTTAACGCTTTCATACCACCTGCCGAAGCTCCAATCACAACAATATGTTTGTTAGAGGTAGATACTTTTTTTACACTCATTTTTTAGCTCTATTTTCTTGCTAAGATACTGCGACTATTACTAAAATAGTTATACGTTTATAGGTCGCCCGGCTTGCAATATTCTTTCGCTGATTATCAGTATCGGTTCGTCAAATGCAAATGACACCCCAGAAAATATACAATCGAAATGGTTCTTTTGGCAACTACTACTTTATGCGGTAAAGTAAACTATAGCTGGAAAACCTAAGGTTATTCAAAAATTGAATCTATTTATTAAGTAATTGATTACCATTGTTTTATAAGTATAATTGCGGAATAATTCAGATAAAAAAGGTGCTATTCGCGATTATATTTTTCAGTATCAAATAATTAGCCTATATTTGCAGCCCTAATTTAAAATAAATAATAATGGAAAAACGCTATGAGACGGTCTTCATTTTAACTCCCGTTTTGTCTGAAGATCAGGCAAAGGAGGCCGCAAAAAAGTTTGAAAAAATCCTAACGGATTTGGGAGCGAAAATTAATCACAGAGAAAACTGGGGCCTAAAGAAATTGGCTTACCCTATTCAAAAGAAAACAACCGGGTTTTACCACCTGATTGATTACTCCGGAAAAGGTACAGAGATTGCAGAACTTGAATTACAATTCAAACGTGACGAACGTATCTTACGTTTCTTAACAATTGCTTTGGAAAAACATGGTGCAACATGGGCAGACAAAAGACGTGGTAGG
>JANPOX010000617.1:0-7956 GCA_031428235.1 Bacteroidia bacterium
ATCAATAGTAGTCTTAATAAAAAATTTACATAATTAATAGAACTTTGTTTAGCAGGGTTTAATAACCAGTCTTTAAGATTGTGTTTTTTAAGTTCAGTAAAATAATGTGAAGTTTTTTCAGCAAGTGCAGTTACTTTTTCGGGATGTGATTCTTCTGCTTTATTAACAACATCAGTTACTTTCGTGGAAAATAAAAAAACGTGTTCTAAATCTGAAAGATTTAATTTTTCTTTTTTAAAATAATTGTATTTATAAACTTCTTCAATATGTTCGATGACTTTCTCACTGCGATGATAATTAATGTTCACAATTAATTCTTTCATGCGAGGCGCTAAATCAGTTAAAAACTGATTCATAGTTTTTGCAGGAGCCTCTTTATAGGCTGCCATATAATCGATCATTTTAATAGGCTCGCCTATATTGCAAAAAACCGTGCTTTGAAATTGTGAAGGATCTGTATAGTTAATACCAACAGGTACAACAATCAGGTTATCTAATTTTCCAGATTCCATAATCCCCATAATCATGCGGGGTACGCCTTTTTTTAAAGGACGCAGACGTCGTTCTTGAATACATAATCCTTCTGCAAAAATCATTATTTTTTTATTTTGACTTAACAAGGTTTTTACTCTTTCGTAGGACGCATCATTTTTTTTCAATCCTTCTTTCCCGCCATCCTGAATTCTATAAATAGGTATAACACCTAAACTTTCAAGTATAGCTGTAATAATTCCTTTTTTAAAAGCATCACCTCTCGCTAAATATAAAAGTTTTGGAGGGAATGCCAATGCACTTAAAGCCACAGGATCCATAAATCCATTTGGATGATTGACTGCTAAAATTATAGGGCCTTTTGTTTTTAAATGATGAGCGTTTTTAATCTGACTGCGTTTAAAGAAAACAGCAATTATAAAACCCAGGTAATATTTAGCTATATGCCAAAGCATTTTTTTAATTTTATGTAAGCAAACTTACTAAAAAAGAATGCATAAAAAAATCCTCTTTCATATTTGAAAGAGGATTCATTATAAAGTATTTCTTTATCCGATTGGAGGTGGGGGAGGAACCGCATTAAAAACAGTAGCTAGTTCAGCCTGTGTTTCTGCTGCTAACCAGCCTGCCATGCCTTGTTTCCAAACCAGGCTTTGGCTGTTAAATTGTCCGGATGTTGCCATCGCTTGTAATTGTTGAATAGTAAACGGACCTGTTTGTGCACCATTTACAGCTACAAAAAACTGAATAATTGGAGGTGGAGGTGGTGTATTTGTTCCGGTATTACCATTGAACTGTTGGTTTTGAAAAGCATTTCCCATTTGTCCCATCATTCCCATTCCCATTCCTGCGCCTAGTCCGGCGCCCATCATACCACCAGCCGGGTTATTTGCCGCGTCTTCCATGGCATTGGCTGCCTGAAATTGTGTGTAAGCTCCTAAATTTCCAATAATTCCCATACTGCTTCGTTTATCTAAGGCAGCTTCTACTTCTGGTGGTAAGGATACATTTTCAATTAAAAATTTTGTGAGGTTTAAACCAATCTCTGCAAACTCCGGTTTTATTTTATCCTGGATGATTTTAGATACTTCATCTGTGTTAGAAGATAGATCCAACACTAATATTTTACTTTCTGCCAGGGCATCCATTCCCCTTGATACGGCAATGTTCCGTAGCTGCTCATTCACTTCATCTATTGTAAATTCTGAATCAGTGCCTGCAATTTCTTTCAAAAATAAAGCCGCGTCAGAAACTTTAAATGCATAAGAACCAAAAGCACGTAAACGAACCGGACCAAATTCAGCATCACGCAACATAATCGGATTTTTAGTACCCCATTTTTGATTGATAAACTGTTTGGTACTTACAAAAAATACATCGGCTTTAAAAGGACTATTAAACCCAAATTTCCAACCTCTTAGTGTCGAAAGAATTGGCATATTCTGTGTACTCAACGTATACATTCCGGGTTGAAACACATCAGCAATCTGACCTTCATTCATAAACACAGCAACCTGACTTTCTCTAACAGTCAATTGGGCGCCCATTTTTATTTCATTTTGTAAACGTGGAAATTTATAAATGATGGTATCGTTTGAACTGTCTGTCCAATCAATAATGTCAATAAATTCGCCTTTTAATTTATCCCATAATCCCATTGTGTGTGTGTTTTAAGTTTATACTAATGTAAGAAATTTTATTTTAAATCTAAATTACTAAAAATATTTTGGGTGTGCCAGTCGGTGGCCTGGCTGGGCTGTCACTACAAGCTTTTATTCACTGCATTCATAAAAGGCTTTTCGTTTGCATCCCTCACACAAAATGAATCCTGCTCAACAAATTCTAATAAAGTTTAGTAAGTTTACAGCCTCATGTTAGCAAAAAAACTCATAGTAATTATCGGTGGTGGAGCCTCCGGTTTTTTTGCCGCTATTAATGCTGCTGTTAATTTTCCGGAAGCTAAAATTATTATTCTCGAAAAATCAAATAAGATCTTATCTAAGGTTAAAGTATCCGGTGGCGGGCGTTGTAATGTAACGCACCATTGCTTTGAAAACGGAGAACTCATTAAAAATTATCCCCGCGGAGAAAAAGAATTACGACAAGTATTTTCACAATTTTCGGTTCAGGATACCGTTGATTGGTTTTTAAAAAGAGGAGTAAAACTGAAAACTGAACCAGATGGAAGAATGTTTCCTGAAAGTAATTCCAGTGAAACCATCATCAGTTGTTTTTTAAACGAAGCTCAGAAACATGACATTACTATTAATTTAAGTGAGGAAGTTTTAGAAATAAAATCAATGAACGTCAGTTCGAGCGAAGTCGAGAACACAGTACGCTTCGACTCCGCTCAGCGCGACAAAATAAAAGTGAAAACAACCAAACAAACCTATACTGCCAATGCGGTTATTTGCAGTATTGGTGGTCATAACCAATTAAAAAATTATTCTTTTTTAAAGCAAGCCGGACATTCCATTGATGAATTAATTCCGAGTTTATTCACCTTGAACCTTCCTCAAAGCAAAATTAAAGAGTTAATGGGGTTGAGTGTAAAAAATGGAACCGTTAAAGTGAATGGCACTAAACATCAATACACTGGTCCTGTTTTAATAACGCACTGGGGCTTGAGCGGACCAGCTGTTTTAAAATTATCTGCCTTTGCCGCGTATGATTTTTTTAAACTGAATTATCAGGCAGGTATTTCAGTAAACTGGACAGGTACTTTCAATGAAGAAGAATTGAAAGAAGAACTGAATTTGCAGTTAGGTTCAAAAGCATTAATCGTCAATACTCCTTTATTTGAAATTCCAAAACGCTTGTGGGAGTATTTGATTTTAAGAGCAGAAATTTCTCTATCTAAACCATGGACTGAATTAGGCAAAAAACAATTGAATAAGTTGGCCCAGGTTTTATGCAATGATTGTTACGATATGCATGGCAAAACAACTTTTAAAGAAGAGTTTGTGACCTCAGGCGGCATTAATTTAAAAGAAGTGAATTTTAAAACCATGGAAAGTAAAATAGTTCCTCATTTGTTTTTTTGTGGAGAGGTACTAAATATTGATGGAATCACCGGGGGTTTTAATTTTCAGAACGCCTGGAGTACGGCATGGATTGCTGCTAAACTAGCTAACTGATTATTCTATGATGAATTTTCCTTTGGTAATTAAATCACCGTTTTGAATAAGCATATAATAATAATTTCCATTGCTTAAATTTCCTTTAGTAATTTTTATTTCCTGACCGTTTAGGTGATCGTTGATTAATATTTTCTGCCCCAGAATATCATACACTTTCAATGTAGCATCTTCAAGATCTTCATTCGTTTTTAAAATTGCAGAGTTCGTAAATGGATTAGGGTAAACTATACTTTTACTATTTTCAAACGTATGCTCAGAAACGGATATAGGATTTAAAATTCCATCGCAATCATAAGGAAGAGTTCCTATACAGTTTGGTGCATTTGGCATATCCGAATATTGATAAATAATGGTACTATCACTGCTACAACATAAAAGGTTAAAACAATTGTCACTGCCTGAATGTAATGATCTTAATAATCCAAAAGAACTTCCAATACCTTCAATCCAATATTCTTCATTATGAAAAAATAATGAATTGAATTTCCATCTTTTATGCGCTTGATTACCAATATTGATAAAGTCAATAGACGCTACTTTATGTGCATTTTGAATTCCTGAAGCGGTCAAAACTTTAGCTGTATCGCCCACATTTAAATTGAAATCATACAAGATTGATTCGGTACTGTGATTTAAATAAATTATAAATATCTTCTTATTTTCTTCTCGAATAGATGCTTGGTAATATGAGTTGGAAAGATTAAAGTTATAATCAAAATTCCAATAAATATTTTTATAGGTTAAACCATTAATGGTAGTGTCTCCAAATATTCCAAATTTCTGAATTTCAGAACCCGTTTGTCCATAATGATTAAGTGTCCATATCGCATTAGTATCCGGGAAAGGAATATAAGATTGAGCATTGGCACTAACCTGTAACGCAAGTAATAAGATAATGAGTTTCAGTTTCCTCATGAATTACATTTTAATAGGGATAATTAAATGTAGCGTTTTAATTTGATATTCTGAAAATTAACTAAACCTAATTGCTTTAATAGGCGTGATCTTATTCAAAATCAATGTAGGTAGAAACATCATTAATAAACAGGTAACAATAGTTCCAAGGTTAATAAAAAGAATATGCAAAAGTGACAAATTTATTGGAACAGAATCAAGATAATACGTTGCAGGATTTAAGCTGAGAAAATTAAAGTGTGATTGTAGCAAACAAAAACCTATCCCAATCAGGTTTCCAAAAAACAAACCTTTTATCAATAATTGAAGGGATACATAAAAAAATATTTTCCTCACATTTCCATTTGCTAAACCTAAAGCCTTTAAGATCCCTATTAAATTGGTACGTTCCAGTATCAGGATGAGCAGGGCGGAGATCATATTGATGGCAGCCACTAATACCATGAGCGTAATAATAATAACGGCGTTGATATCAATCATTTCGAGCCAACTGAAAATAGAACTCTGGAGCTCCTTCACAGATGAAATTGTATAATTGTATCCTACTACATCATTTAAAGTTTCTATGGATGGTACCAATAGTTTAAAGTCGTTCAAATACACTTCGTAGCCGGCTACTTCGTTTTCTTTCCAGTAATTTAATTTTTGTATTTGTTTTAAATCTACAAATACCAGGTTTTTATCAAAGTCTGAAAAGCCGGTATTATAAATGCCTTTGACATAAAAATCTTTTACGCGTGGCTCATAATCAATATAATTTTTGCCGTTAAAGGTTGTGTCATCTAACTTTTTTTTGGTCATAAAATATACCAATAACTTTTGATTAAGCTTTATATGAAGCTTAGAAGCCAATGCCTGAGATATAAAAATATCCTTACTAACAGAATCTTTATGGATATTTAAAACTTTTCCTTCAATTAAATAAGGTTGTAAATAAGTCCAGTCGTAATCGTATGAAACTCCTTTCAATACAATTCCTTCGTTCTCTGTCTTTGTTTTTAAAATTCCATTTTTAGTAGCAAAGGATTGAATATGCTTCACATTAGAAGTAGATGAAATGTTTTTTAAAAGTTCATCATCAAAAGTTATCGGATTGGGCTCCAATGATTGATTGGGGTCGTAATCGTTTATTTGAAGATGAGAGGTGAAAGTAGTTATCTTATTTATAATTTGTTGTTGAAATCCGGTAACAACAGAAAGTGTAATGATCATAACAGCTACTCCAAGTGCAATTCCGGTAATGCCAATTTTCACAATTGGTGTAGAAATTGTTTTTTTCTTCTGTCCCTGATTAAGAACCCGTTTGGCTATGTAGCGTGAAAAATTCATCGTGCTAAAGATAACGATTTTATAATGCTTATTGTTTTTTGTGTTTTGTAATCACGCCATTACGCGATGTATTTATTATATTTACATTGTTAATCATCATACAGTATGCGCTTTTTTTTCTTCATCCTCATATCATTTATAAATGTTTCTTTTTTGTTTGCGCAGGTTAGTATGCAATCTTACAAATCTATTTTAACTGGCGCTCAACAAACAGACCTTTATTTACCAAAATTAAAAAATAAAAAAGTGGCTATAGTAACGAATGCTTCCGGTATAATAGGAAACAAACATCTGGTGGATACTTTATTAAAACATAAAGTAAATATTGTCAAAATATTTGGTCCGGAACATGGCTTTAGAGGTACGGCAGATGCCGGTGAAAAAGTGAAAAGTTGTAAAGATCCATTGACAAATATTACAGTCGTTTCATTATACGGTTCCCATAAAAAACCAACTAAAGAGGATCTGAAAGGCATTGATGTAGTGATTTATGATATACAGGATGTAGGAGTGCGTTTTTACACATATATTTCAACTATGACTTATGTAATGGAAGCGTGTGCGGAAAACAGTAAAGAACTGTTAATTTTTGACAGACCTAATCCAAATGGATTTTATATTGATGGGCCTGTTATGACTGATAAATACAAATCTTTTTTAGGACTTCATAATGTGCCTATTGTTTACGGAATGACCTGTGGTGAATACGCACAAATGGTGAATGGCGAAGGTTGGTTGAAAAATAAAGTTCATTGTAAATTATCGGTTATTCCTTTAAAAAATTATGACAGAACAAAGTTTGTATCAGGCTTACCTGTAAAGCCATCTCCTAATTTACCGAATGATACTGCTATATTGTTATATCCAAGTTTAGGTTTGTTTGAAGGAACAATTATTAGTTTAGGCCGTGGCACAGATCATCCGTTTCAGTATATAGGTTGCCCTTTTGCAAATCAGGGTAAATTTGCTTTTGCTTTTACACCCAAATCAAACTTAATCTCAAAAAAACCAAAATATCAAGACTCATTATGTTACGGGGCTGATATGAGTTCTCAGTTTGAATATTTACTAAATCAAAAAAAACTTGATTTAACAATGCTCAATATGTTTTATCACAATTGTGAAAATAAACAGCAACTATTTTTTGATAATAATTTTAATTACCATGCCGGTAATGATGAATTGAAGCAACAAACAATATTAAGTATTTCGCCAAAAGATATACGTGAATCTTGGAAACCTGCAATAAAAACATTTAAAGAAATCCGTAAAAAGTATTTAATTTATGAGGATTTTTAAAAGTATAAATATGAAATATTTTCATAAACTTATAGGCTTCGTGATTACCATGTTATTTTTAATAGCCTGTGATAGTAATATCGAAAAAGAGAATGTAAGAGTGGTTGTTCCTTCCTCTAACAAAGAATATTTTAATTATCATATTGATACAACAGATCCTAAATATAAAAATTCGCCCTATTTACTTGCTTACGATAAGGCTTTATCACTTTGGGGAGTTCCGTTTGAGGAAAAAGATTTTAAAACCAAATATGGTAAAGCACATGTAATAGTTTGTGGTCCTGATAGCGCCGAACCTCTAATATTATTACATGGGATGAATGCCAGTTCCACCATGTGGTATCCCAATATTAAAGCCTTATCAGAAAAGTACCGTCTCTACGCGATCGATTTTATTCTGGAACCTGGCAAGAGCCTTTGTCAAAATGAAATGTCAGAGACTTCTGAAATTGTAAGTTGGTATTATGAAATTTTTGATCATTTAATGCTTAAAAAATTCAATTTATTAGGAGCCTCCAGAGGCGGTTGGATTGCTACTAATATTGCTTTGAAAGATCCAACCCGTATAAATAAAATGATATTGTTAAGTCCGGCACAAACATTTATTTGGATTAGGCCAGGTGGCAGAGCATTTCATAATATTGCATACACCCTCTCTCCAAAAAGAAGAAAGTTGCGCAATGTTTTAGAAACAATGACAAATAACGTGGATAATATCAACCAGCTTTATTTAAACCAATATTATTTAGCTACAAAAGAGGCCTCCATAAATAAATGTTTT
>JANPOX010000618.1:0-4140 GCA_031428235.1 Bacteroidia bacterium
TTTGTTTTTATATTATCAAAATTAATACCATGTGTATTAAAATTGAAACATCTTCGCCAGGACACTTATTTTAATAGCCTTGTATTTTAATTTTTTAAGAATCGTGTAAAGACAGATACACAATGCTTTCGATAATAATTGATATAGCGACACGTTTTGTCGTTAGGCGATTGTATCTTTGATTTATTAAAAAAAAGAAGCCAATGTCAAAACGTGAATTCATCGCCCGCAATTTATTAATTATTAATTTTTTAAAGAAGGGAAAGGCAAGCTGGGATGATATCGAATTTCATTTAGAGAGCCAATCAGAACTGGAAGGTTATAACTATATGATCTCTCAGCGTACGTTTCAGAGAGATTTAATAGAGATCAGGTCTTTATACCATATCGATATACAGAATGATAAATCTATAGGTTTATATTATATCGCGGAGCAGGAAGGCGATATGAAGAATAGTTCCCAGCTTTTGGATTCGTTCAATCTCTACAATGCATTGAGTCTGACATCAAATTATTCGGATTATATTCAGTTTGAAAGCAGGGTGCCGAAAGGAACGGAACATATTTTACCCATCCTTAATGCTATTAAAAACAAATTGACCATTGAAATAGAATACCATAAATTCTACGAAAGCGAATCAGAAACGGTTTTATTCTATCCTTATCTCATAAAACAGTTCAAAAGCCGATGGTATATAATTGGTATCAAAGCAGAAACCAATAGCCAAAGAACCTATGCTCTAGACAGAATTGTAAAATTAGAAACTAAAAAGAAAAAGTTTACTGTTTCAAAAGATGCTGACTTTGTTAACTATTTTAAAAACTCATTTGGTATCATTGGTCCTAATAAGGAAGTGCCTGAAAAAGTAATTTTTACGGTAAATCCTGAACAGGCTAATTATATAAAGTCATTTCCGTTGCACACATCACAAAAGATTATTAATACTACTCCAAGTTCCGTTAAATTTGAAATTACAGTGTATATCACTTATGATCTTATCATGGAGATCCTTTCGTATGGTGATGAAATAAAAGTGGAATCGCCTAAAAAGCTAATTGATGAACTGGTAAGTAGCTATTCCCGTGCTATTCAAAATTATAAATAAAAAACGAAATGAACACAAGGTAATGACATCATTTTAAAGTCCACACCTGCGTCTGAACCATTCAGTTAGATACGCCTTCTTTTAGTTCATCTATTTATATTTGGTTAATGGCTATAAATAGATGGCTTGTATCGAACGAAGCGTAAACTATAACTGCAAAAACATAATTTTAGATTTGCATTTAGGTATGATGTCGCTAGCATTTGCATTACAGGAATTCTATTGAATGAAATAAATTTAAAAGTTTTAATACAAATTATGGATGTCAATCAATTAGCAACTGAATGTTTGAATATTAATACTCAGTTCATAAATGAATATAACCGTCAGGATGTTGGAAACTGGCAATATGATGTAATTAATCAAAAGTTATTTTGGTCGGGCCGCCAGTTTGAAATCTACGGCTATAAACCAGGTTCAGTTAAAATCGATCCCAACTATTTCATTTTACAAACGACTCACTATACTGAAGTTGACAGGATATACACAATTATTAATAAAGCCATAGTCTCTGGTCACGAATATAATTTCAGGACAAGAATCATTAAAGGTGACGGCAGAATCGGTTTTGTGGAAACACAGGCTCAAATTTTCAGATCTTATACAGGCGAGGTAAGTAAAATAATCGGGCTAACAATAGATTTAGGTGGTTATGAAGAAGCGGGCAAAATTGAGTACAATGATCCGATATATTTTAATACACTTTACAAGAATTACCAGAAAAGCATTTATAATGAAATTTATAAATTTATTTATAATGAGCGGGTTGCTGAGGACCTTTGTCAGGAAGTGTTTGTAAAGGCATGGAATAATATTTTGATGTATGATCCTCAAAAAGGTAAGATCTACACATGGCTTATTAATATAACACGTAATCATTGCAGAGATTATTTGAGATCAAAATATTATAAAAACAATAAAGAAAATATAAATATAGAAAACTGCTCTTTCAAGTTTTTTAATGATGATAATCACAGAGCAGAAATAAATGATTTACTTGAAAAATTACCTAATGGATTAACAGAAATAACTCAACTTTTGTTTATACAAGGATATACACAGGATGAAGTGGCAAAATTAATGCAAATTCCCATAGGTACGGTAAAAACCAGAAGTAGGCAGGCAATTACTTATTTGAGAACCTCTTTAGCTTTAAACTAACGTTAGTACCTTATTAACATCTTAAAACAAAGAGCATGAAAAACACTTTCGGGAAAAATATTATACCAATTGATGAGAATAAACGGCTTGAAGAAGTTTATAAATATGCCGAACTTAACGGTACGGCTGATAAATATTTTAATGAAATGGCATTCATTATTGCAAAATGCTTTAGCACACCCATTGCATTAATCTCTTTAGTGGGAAATGATCACGTAGAATTCAAAGGCAATTTTGGGTTAGCAGAAGTGAATACAGTTGACCGTGGTGCAAGTCTTTGTTCACTCGCTATTTTAGATTCAGAGCCAACAATCTTTATGGATGCTACTAAGGAGCCATGCCTGTTGGCAAACCCTTTAGTCGCGGGTGATTTCGGTTTAAAATTTTATGCTGGAGCACCGATTACAACTAAGAATGGACACAATATAGGAACGGTTTGTGTTGTCGATAAAAATCCGCGTAAATTTAATGTGGAGGATATCAATTTACTTAAATCTTTTGCCAATAACGTTATCAGAGAGTTAGAATACCGTTTGATTTTAGTTGAAACTATTTCCGAATAATATTTTTGTATAATTGTTTGTACACTTAGCAGGGTTTAACTAATGTGCAAACCTTCTCAGAGTTCAATGTGGAAAACGAATAGTGTTAATAACATTATCATGCCTATGCTTTTGAATTTTTTTTTAATTAAGTCCATATCGGAGTTATCCCTTTTATCTTTAATGGTTTCGTAAAGTTTACTCATGAAAGGCCATTGATCTGAACGGCTTGATCATAAGGCAATGTTTCTAAAGAAATTTGCCCTAAACGGTAACGCAGAATATGTTCTGAATCTGTGTGAGCTAAATACCGTTTGCTTCCCCAACGCGCGTGATCCGAATGAGCATGTGTGATGATAGCCATATCAACAGCCTGCCAAGGGTCGATGTATACATTGGCTTGTCTGCAATAAATTCCGCTATTTGTAAATTGAATTAGCAATTATAAAAGACTTTGACTGTTGTGTTAAAAATAGGATAGCAATAGAATAGAACTGCTTTTTTTTCGACAATAGCATCCTTTATTTAGCCCAGAGGAATTACCAGAGAAATTTTGAAAAAATAAAATGAGTCAATTCTTCAGAGACAAAGCAGCTTTTTTATTCTGTCTACTCTTTTGGCTTCACCGTATAAAACCGGTAAGAAATACCCGTTGTAAGTTGATTTTGCGAACCAACCTGAGTACCATTCAAAAATTGATAAACAGGTATTTCGGTGAGGGCATAAATGGTAAGCATTTTATGGGTAAAGCTTAATTGCGGAACAAAAAACAACGTCCGGCTCCCTGTAGATTTAACATCAATATTATACAGCGCCAACATATCCACATTCTTATCATATTTCATTTTATTGATATGTTCCCCTTTTAACTGCAAGGTTATTCCTAGTTTTTTGAAAAATGTTTTACTAACAAAAAGGCCTACACTCGAATAATCTCCAAACTTTTGTCCCAGGGGATTCCAGCCTTTCTTGATGTAAAGTGCATTTGCAAATATTCTGAATTTATGATGCGTATATTCACGAAAAGCAAAACCATAAAAAATAAAATCCTGAGAGCCCGTTGTTGGTTGTACTGTGGGAGGAGATGTTGTGTAATATTTTTGTCCGGTTGTTGGATTTGTGTATACTACTGTAGAATCATTATAACTTCCTATTGGAATTTTATAACCCATCCCAATAGTAATTTCTGTACGCTTTGTATCAGTGGTTCTGTTTAAAATATCATAACGGGGAAAAATGATCAGATCACCAAAGCCCGAAGAGCTAACAGTATCCACTTTTTTTAATCCAATTTGAGTCTTATTTATAAAATAGCCGGATTCTACGGAAAT
>JANPOX010000619.1:0-2716 GCA_031428235.1 Bacteroidia bacterium
GTTGTATAGCGATATGGGCGATTTGACACAATCTGAAACCTATTTTAAAAAAGCACTTGATTTGTCAGCGAACAAATTTGTTGATAGTGAGATTCATTCTTATAAAGGACTGGCTTTTTTAAAGGCTAAATCAGGAAATTATAAACAGGCTTTTGATTATCACATAAAGTATAAAGATCTGCAAGACAGTATTTATAATACCGACAACAGCAAGCAATTAGGAGATATCAAAACAAATTTTGAAGTGGAGAAGAAAGAAGCGGAATTGAAAGCGGAACAAGAGATCTTGAAAGCAGTGGCCAATGAAGAAAAAAAACAACAAAAAGTTATTACTTTTTCAGTTGTCGGATTCTTACTGGTTGTGCTGGTACTTTTATTCTTTTTATTAAAACGTTATCAGTTAACTAACCAACAAAAAAAGATCATTGAAGCAAAGAATAAAGAGACGGAGGATCAAAAAATATTATTGGAAGAAAAACAAAAAGAGATTATTGACAGTATAAAATATGCCAAGAGAATTCAGAATGCAATTTTACCACAGGAGAAAGAATTAAAAAAACATCTTCAACAATATTTTATTTTGTATCAACCAAAGGATATTATTGCGGGTGATTTTTACTGGATGCACACTTCAGAAAACAAAATCTTTGTGGCTGCCGCAGATTCTACTGGTCACGGTGTGCCTGGTACCATTGTAAGTATTGTTTGCAGTAATGCATTGGATAAAGCAGTGAAGGAGTTTGGTTTAACTGATACTGGAAAAATTTTGGATAAAACCACTGAATTGGTTTTAGAAACTTTTGGAAAGAGTGGTGAAGAGATCAATGATGGGATGGATATTTCACTCTTATGTATTGATAAAACAAACTATAAAATTACCTGGAGTGGAGCTAATAACCAATTGCTATATATTTTTGGAGATGAGTTATTGAGCGTTAAACCCAACAAGCAACCCGTAGGAAAAAGTGAAAGCCTTGTGCCTTTTGTTACTCATGAAATTCCGTATAGAGAAGGAACGATATTTTATTTGATGACTGATGGTTACCAGGATCAGTTTGGAGGTCCAAACGGAAAAAAATTCAAGTTCAAGCAGCTGGAGCAATTAGTCTCCGATTTTTGCCATTTAAATCTGGATGATCAATCAAGAGCATTGCATACGACGTTTTTTAACTGGAAAGGAAATCTGGAACAGGTGGACGATGTAACTATTGTAGGGATAAAAATATAGTTTGTAAAATGAAAGCAGGTATTCTTTTTTTTCTTATCCTATTCATTTATAGCGTATCTGCCCAAAAGATAAATCGTTTAAATAGGAATGGTGAACGCACTGGCAAATGGATTACTTACCTCGATGATGAGAAAAAGATCAAATCTTTCGAAGGTAAATTCAGGAACGGTATAACTTCCGGAAAATGTTATTTTTATAATAACGATGGTGTTTTGAACAGGAAAGAAATTAACCGCTTCAGAAAAATAAAAACTACTTTTTATTATCCTAACGGAAAAGTGAAATTAAAAGGAAATGCCCGCCTCGAAAATTTACCGGAAAAGGTGCATTATTATTTCTATGGAAAATGGAAAGCGTATAATGATAGTGGAAAGTTGGTCAAGTATTATTTTTATGATCAGGGTAAGCTTTTAAAAACAGTTTATTTGGATAAAACTATTAAAACCAATGATTCACTTATTGAAGCTTTAAATCTCGTTGACAAAGGCTTTGCTGAGCATAATAAAACTCTTACTGATAGTATCAACGCTCATCTAATAGATAAAAATACGCGTTTAGTTTTTGAAAACCAATTACGTTACCAAGACAGCCTAAGTTTTAACAGCCTGACACAAATTATTGATATTTATGGCTATCCTTCAAAAGAAATGGCAGGTGAATCGGCAAGCATCCCCTTTTATATTTTGAGTTTTGCTCCTTTAATGATTAAAGAGAAATACATGAATGAATTTATTCTTGCCGCTGATAGGGGAAATATTAGTTGGAGATCTTTGGCGTATTTTATTGATAAGGTGAAAGTAGCCAGAGGCGAAAAACAAGTTTACGGAACGAGTGGAACTTATGATAAAGATTATAATTATACCATGTACCCTGTAATTGATCCTGAGAATTTGAATAAAAGGAGAGCAGGTGTAGGCTTGGAAAGTCTGGAAGATTAATTGTTTTTGTATCGCTAATTTTTTATATTGTATTTAAATATTTCGATGAAATCAACTGCCTATAAAATCCTTCCAGAGTTATTTACTGTTGCTATAACTCTGGAAGGGTTGCCAAAATAGTAAATTTACTTCTTTACCTCAAAAGTTTCAAAATTTCGTACTTCGCCTTCTTCAGCTATTACTTCTGTTACTTTTGATAAAGGAGAGCCTACATAGCACCAGTCAATGAGTTTATTGATATCATCTTCTTCGCCCTCTGCTTCTATTAATACATCGCCACTGTGCAGATTTTTCACATAACCGGTAAGGTTACATTTCATTGCCTGTGCATGGGTACAAAAACGGTAAGATACACGCTGTACTTTACCTTTAACGGTGATGTTATAATGTCGGATCAAAATTATCGGTTCAGTTTTTCTAAATTACGATGTTCTGTTTTATTCAATTCATCTTTTGATAAAGATTTGAAATATTCATAAGTAATTTTTAAACCTTCGGCTCTGTTTACTTTAGGGTTCCAACCCAATATTTGTTGAGCTTTAGTAATATC
>JANPOX010000620.1:0-2489 GCA_031428235.1 Bacteroidia bacterium
GGCACGTTCATGCCTTAACCCTGCAATACGTTTCAATACTTCCTGATTATCGTATTGATTATTTTTAAAGGCTTTTGAGCCATAAGCTTTAAACATCTGCTCTTTTAACAAACGGTTTTCAGCATAAGTCATAAATGGTCCATAACTTGGGTAATCCAAAGTAAAGACCCAGGCATTTTCTTTTCCTTTTTCTTTAGCAGTCATTTTAGCTGCTTCAATGGTTCCTTCATACAAACCGGCCAGTTCGGATGGATCAGTAATGACTAATTCATAAGCATTACTTTCTGCTAATACATTTTCACTATAAGTCAATGATAATTGCGATTTTTCTTTATCAAGTGCCCTTAGTCTTTCTTTTTGTGAATCATTTAATTTAGAACCATTACGTACAAAACCTTTATAGGTTCTGTCAAGCAAAGTGCTTTGTTCAGGATTTAAATTCAACAATTCTTTGTTATTATAAACAATCTCTACTTTCTTAAACAAAGCAAGATTCAACATAATGTCATTAGAAAAATCGCTGAGCTTAGGTGAGATCTCCTGTGCCAGAGCCTGCATTTCTTTTGAAGTCTCCGCTAAATTTAAATTAGAAAAAGTCATACTAACCAGTTCCATCAACGGGCCCACTTTTTCCAAAGTCTCAACGGTATTTGCAAAAGTAGGTGTATCCTTATTATTAACGATCGAATCGATTTCTACTAAGCCCTGCTTAATACCTTCATCAAGTGCTGGCATATAATGTTCCACTTTAATCTCATCAAAGGGAATGGCATTAAAAGGGGTTTTAAATATATTCAGAAAAGGATTATCCATAGTAAGAGATTGTATAAAATACAACCCAAAGATACAATGGATTAACAGAGAGTAACAAAAAAACCTTCTAGGTTTTTTTGTAAATTAACGTATAAATCAGTTTCCTATTGTAATAATCAAGAAGATGATGGATTTATTGGTTCGAAAAAAAATTAAAAACAGATTGATTAAACAACCATAGCAGTTTTACTTACATTTCTGTAAAGAAATGAAGTATAGATATGTCTGCGGGCAAAACGACCCTGAGAATCAGCATTCACTAATTTAATATAAGTGTTTTCAGGTACCCCGAAATATTCATAACCACTTCCATCCTGAAAATCGATTCTTAACCGCTTACCAGTATAAGTAATGTCGGCAATTTGAGAATTACTGGTTGAATTATTATAATCCTCTAACGTAGCTTCTACTGTTTCAGGCGCTATACTTACTAAAAAATGGTAAGCTTCAATGATTTTTTTACTTTTTTCTTCAACTTCTAATTTCAATTCTTCATTATCCTGGATCTTATCAGGATGAAATTCCTTCATAAAATTACGGTAAAGGCTTTTTAATTCACTTAATGTAACAGCCTTATCAACTCCCATTAGTTTTCTGTATTCAACGATCTTTCTCATTTTTGCTAATCTTACTCCTTATTTTTTGTCAAAGATAGGCTAAAAACCTACAGAAAAAACATCAGTTACTCTGAATTCGACCAAAAAGAGGGACTTAACATTTTTTAGAGCAGTCTTTTAATACTTGTCACGTAACTTTATCATTCCTTATTCGTTTATACAATCATGAAAATTATCAGCACATTCATCATTTTTTTTCTGTTAATCCTACTTACATCCTTTACTAATTCTGAAATTATCAAACCATTATCTACTTTTCAAAGTAAGGATAGCATTCCGGAAATAAACCGCAAGATCATTGATTATGTTAATTCAAAGATCAAAAAAAAGGTGGGGACCGGAGAGTGCTGGGACTTTGCTTCAGAAGCATTACAATCTGTGAATGCCAAATGGGATATGAAATATAAATTCGGAAAAGAGATCAATTACAAAAATGAACCTGTATTTCCCGGCGATATTATTCAATTTGAAAACGTGGTTTTAAATTACGAGATCAAAGGCGCAAAATACACAGAGAAAATGTCGCACCATACAGCAATTGTATATGCTGTAAATGATAAAACTAATTTTACAATCGCCCATCAGAACAATGGTTATTCAGGAAGAAAAGTTGGTGTTAGTCCGCTTGACCTTGCTACTTTAACCAAAGGCAAATTTACAATTTATCGTCCGGAGAGATAATATTATTTTAGAACTTACTTTTTTTATGATACTTTTTGCAGCCTCAGAACTAACTTTTTGTCTTGATACAAAAAGTTAACAAAAAAATCAAGGCTTATTAAAATTTAGCTAAAATCTGCGTGGCATCAATCTGATGCTTTGAAAGCGCTTCGCGAACAGCCCAAACCATCTTCACACATGCCCTCGCTTTTGATACCACTTGATTTTTGCGCTAAATTTTAATATGCCGTTAAAACACAGTCCATTGTTTTACATTTTCCTGTGAGATATAGATGTGCTATAAATCTTCGATTATAAAACTCTAGCACCTCTCTCTTATAAATCCCCGACAGGAAAGCGCGGGGATGTGAACGAACGGTGCGAACTGCAATTTTTTCG
>JANPOX010000621.1:0-2298 GCA_031428235.1 Bacteroidia bacterium
CCCGGTTTCAGGTAAAAAGTTTTCAGTTTTATATATAAGTCATGAGAACTGAGTACAACGAAGCATAGTAAAGCTACAATAGAAAAGATCAGTTTTTGTTTCATGAGATTCTTTAAATAGTGAAATAAATGTAATCCCAAATCTACTTCAATGTTGCATTCTTTTTATTAATAAGGTTCTCTAATTATTGACGAACTACTATTTGAAATGCTTGGTCAAGGCAGGCAACTATTTCTTCCATTTGTAAGATTTGAGTGCCCATCGGGATCGATAGAAATGGACAAGCCGACAAAAGGAGTTGCAAAATTACTTAGCTACAAGTTTTCCAAACGAAACGGAAAAACTGCTGACCCGAAAATTCAAAGAACTTAGGGAAAGTTTAACGATACAAACTTCAAAAAATATTATGGCAAGATAAGGGGTTGGCGTGTTGTAGTAGTACAACTAACAGACGAAGAAGAACATCACTTTAATCTGGTCACTAATTAAAATTTGTAGTAATTTATGTTATCAACTGTAAAAGTTTATACGGTATGATACCCAACGATACATTTTACTACAGTAAAAAATCTTAAGCTTGAAACGCAGGATATAATTAGTTTTTATTGAATTACGTCTTCACTCATTGGAAGTTATGTAAAAGGAAGTAAATAGTCGCAGCGCATCTGTTTTTTAAAAACATTCGTATGTGTAAGAAAACAATTAAAATATTAAAAACACTCTTAAAACATTTTTATGAAAATTCTTTCGATTATTGCATTAATTGCAACCTCAGTAATGTTCACTAATTGCTCATCATCAAAAATGATGGCAGGGGATCCCAACAAAACCGTAATGGTAGGCGGTGCAGAAATGTATCCTAGTAAAAATATCGTAGAAAATGCAGTTAATTCCGCAGACCACACCACACTTGTGGCTGCTGTTAAAGCTGCAGGATTGGTAGAAACTTTAAGTGGCCCTGGCCCTTTCACCGTTTTTGCTCCAACTAATGCAGCATTTAATAAATTACCTGCAGGTACGGTAGAAACTCTTGTTAAGCCGGAAAATAAGAAGACACTAGTGCACATTCTTACTTCGCATGTGGTTGCTGGTAGAATGAGCGGTGAGGATCTTATGAACATGGTTAAAGGCGGAAATAGTACACTTACTACCGTTTCAGGTCATAAGCTTAAGGTGTCAAAAGTGAATGGCGGCATTATGCTTACCGATGAAAAAGGCGGAACAGGTATGGTAACTACAGCAAATGTTTTTCAAAGCAATGGTGTTATACACGTGGTAAACAGTGTATTGCTTCCTTCTTCATAAATTGCTCTTCCACAAAAGCCTCGCAATTTTTGCGGGGCTTTTTTATTATCTCTGTCTTGTCAGCTTACAGATAGAATCACGCAACTGTTATTTTCCCAACATTAGCCTTTGTATTATTCCAGCTAACGCAATTTGTATTACTCCAGCTAGCACAATCAATCCCGCTACCTCCGGGATTTAATACTTCTATTAAGAACACAAACTGGGCTGTGAAAAAATAGTGCATAAACTCAAATATTTCTCTCTATTTTTCTCCGTTAATAACCCAAAACAATTATCATGAACACAAACAAGTTTCTTATTGGAGGAACTCTTGCTGGCGTAGCCAATTTCTTATTGGGATGGCTTATCTGGGGCACCTTGCTTCTAAACTATTTTAAAGAAAATACATCAGAAGCTGCAAAGGGAGTAATGCGGCAAGAAGATGAGATGATCTGGTGGGCGTTAATTGCGGGGAGTTTATTATGGGGTTTTATGCTTTCCTATATAATAAATAAAGCCAGGGCAGCTACGTTTGGTTCCGGAGCTACGATGGGCGCCATCGTAAGTTTACTGGCTTCCGCTTCTATCAATTGTTTCTTTTATGCCCAAATGACTATTGTAAATCCCAACACAATGATGGTTGACATTATTGCCAACGTAGTTGTAGGAGCAATATTAGGAGGACTTATCGGCTGGTACATTGGCAGAGGCGAAAAATCGGGCATGTGATAGATGTTTTAAAATAAACAGTTTGGTAGTTTGGTAACAGGCTGTTTATTTTATAGTTGTTATCGGTGGAGGTTTTGCAACATAAAATTGGATTAAGTAAGACTATGGCTTCTGCTATAATCCACCATCCGGTTTATACTTAGCCGTAAAAACCATCATCCATGCCTTATTCTATTTATTTTGCAATTCTTTACCCCAATGCCTTGATTTACCGATTTATGAGTAAATCGTGATGAAAGGGTGTCAACTGTGACCAGGTTCAAGTGAAAGATTTTCAGCAAA
>JANPOX010000622.1:0-6813 GCA_031428235.1 Bacteroidia bacterium
TAGAAGCCCTATATAACGATAGTAGTAAAGTCATTGCAATTTCAAGGCCTTTAACGGAAAAAGAATTGCAACAGTTTAAAGCAAAGAACATCTTTCCTCAAACTTCAACAGTGGCAGGCGATGCCATCGCTTTTATTGTCAGTAAAGAATTTTCTGACTCAACTATTTCTCTTACTGAGTTAACCGAACTTTTAAAAGGGAACGACAGTACATTTATAAAGGGCAAACGTATCAGCCTTCTATTTGATAATCCAAACTCAGGAAGTACGCGCCAGTTAAAAGATTCTTTAATTCCAAATGACATGTTTGGTTTAAATTGCAAAGCTTTAAATAATACAACTGAACTTGTGAATACTGTTTCTTGTAATCCTTTAGCTATTGGTGTTTGTGATTATGCCTGGCTCAGTGACAAAGATGACAATACAACCAAGGAGTTTTTAAAAACCGTAAAAATACTGGCAGTTTCAAAAACAAAAACCGAAACAGCATACATGCCCGACCAATCTAATATTGCAACTAAAGACTATCCTCTTTGCAGGACTATTTGCATTATTCGACGTTCAGCTGATTTTAGTTTAGGAAAAGGTATTGAGACCTTTATTGCAGGAGATAAAGGTCAGTTAATGTTTTTAAAACAAGGCCTTCCTCCTAATCGCCAGGAAGAACGTTTAATTGAGGTTGACATGACGCCTTTGAAGTAAATTATATTTACAGTGAAAACATGCAATGTTCCATAATGTAATCTGATTTAATTAACCTTAAAATAATGTTAAATTTGCTCCTGTTATTACACAGGAATAAAGCTTGGCAGGCAAATTGACTTTTAAATACCGTATTTTTATACCTTTTAAATAAGAACCATGAAAACTAAATTAATATTATTAACAGCGGCTATTGTTTCAACAACCGTTTCTTTTTCTCAAACATTACAAGACGCGATTAAAAAGTCAGATAATGAACGCTATCAAGCAGCGGCATCAGATTTTAGATCTTTGATTTCTGCAGAGGCTGCCAAAGGAGATAACTATTTTTATTATGGTGAGAATTTCTTTAAAAAAGGAGATTTAGATTCAGCCAATATGTATTACCAAAAGGGCGCTGAAGTAAACGCAACCTATCCTTTAAACTATGTTGGTTTAGGTAAGGTACTATGGTATAAAGGAAAATCTGCAGATGCAAAAACACAGTTTTTTAAAGCGGCTACTTTAGGCGCGAATAAAAATACAGAAGTGATGCGTAAAACCGCAGAAGCATACATCAATTCAGAAAACAAAAATTTAGATGAAGCGATTACCATTTTAAATGCAGCGATTAAAATTGACCCGAAAAACGCAGATAATTATTTATTAATGGGCGACGCTTTATTAGAAAAAAACCCAACAGAAGGTGGACCGGCAATTAAGCAATATGACAAGTTCACTGAATTAAATCCAAAATCACCAAAAGGAATTTTACGTGCCGGTAAGTTATATCAACGTGGCCGTAACTACCAGTTAGCTTTAGATCTTTATAAAAAAGCCCTGGCGTTAGACCCGACATATGCTCCTGCATACAGAGAAATTGCTGAATTATACCATTTAGCAGGCCAAAAAGCTAATGCCGTTGAAAGTTATAGAAAATATCTGGAGTTAAATAATTCTGATGAGGCCCGTGAACGTTATTCGGCTTTTATCTTTAATAACAAACAATATCCGGAAGCAATTTCTGAAATTGAAAAACTTCAAAATGCCGGAAACAATAGTTTATATTTAGATAGGTATTTAGGATATTCTTATGCTGAACTTGGAAACAAGACAGATTCACTTGCTTACAAAAAAGGTTTAAACGCTATCAATAAATTTTTCGAAAAATCTTCTAAGGTTCCAAATTTTAAATATGTAGCAACCGATTATAAATACAAAGGCATCTTATTATCGAAAACCGGGCAAGATAGCTTAGGTATTCTTGAAATGGAAAAAGCTGCATTGTTAGATCCTAAAATTGCAGGGGACATTACAAATGAAGTAGCTAAAGCTTACATGAAATCTAAAAAATATCCGAAAGTAATTGAAACCTACGAAAAGAAAATGGCTGGAGATCCTAAAAATTTAACCTCACAGGATTGGTATGAATTTGGCCGTGCTTATTATTATTTTGGTGGTGCAAAACAAAGGGAGAAAAAAGATATAGAAGCTGTTGAATCTTTTGTGAAAGCGGACACTTGCTTTTCTAAATTGTCACAATTAAGTCCCACCTACGCTATCGCGTATTTTTGGAGAGGTAAAGCTAATGTGCAACAAGATTTAAAAGATGAAAAAGGGTTAGCCAAGCCTCATTATGAAAAAGCACTGTCTTTAACGCCAATTTATGAAACCATTTGTATGGATGGGACAAAATCAGACGCTACAGGTAGCGGCGCTTGTTCAAGTCACGGAGGAGTTAAGGAAACTAAAATATTAGCGAGCGTAAGCGCTGTAAAATCAAACGTAATTGAAGCTAGTTTGTATTTAGGTTCACATTATGCTTTCTCTAAGGAAAAAGATCTAACGAAAGCCAAAGAATATTTTAACCTTGTAAAAGAATTAGACCCTTCAAACAAAGCAGCCAATGATTTTTTCAAAAGTCCTGCCGGGAAATAAAAGAAATATTGAAATTAAAAAAAACCTCTGTGAAATGTCACAGAGGTTTTTTTATGGTCTAATGTTTTCTAATCTATTGGATCATAACTTCCCTGCAACAATTTCAGCAACGATAGCAGGGTCAAGTAAAGTAGAAATATCTCCTAAATTGTCTACATCACCTTCAGCCACTTTCCTCAAAATACGGCGCATGATTTTTCCACTTCTAGTTTTAGGTAAACCACTAACAATTTGTATTTTATCCGGTTTAGCAATGGGTCCAATGATTTTAGTAACCTCAGCAATAATTTCTTTTCTAAGACTATCCTGATCTTTAGTCGTTGAAGGCACAATTACATACGCATAAATGCCCTGCCCTTTAATGTCGTGCGGGTATCCCACTACAGCACTCTCTACTACATCCGCATGTGCGTTTATGGCGCTTTCCACTTCAGCAGTACCTATACGGTGACCGGAAACATTCATTACGTCATCCACGCGTCCTGTAATTCTGTAAAATCCGTTTTCGTCACGGCGACATCCATCCCCTGTAAAATATAATCCGGGATAAGTTTCAAAATAAGCTTGCTTACATCGCGCATGATCTCCATAAGTTGTACGGATCATAGATGGCCATGGAAATTTAATGCATAAATTACCTTCTACATTATTTCCGGTTATTTCATTTCCTTTCTCATCAACTAATATTGGTTGAATTCCCGGTAAAGGTAATGTGGCATAACTTGGTTTTGTTGGAGTAACACCCGCTAAAGCTGATATCATAATGCCACCGGTTTCTGTCTGCCACCAGGTGTCAACAATAGGGCATTTTTCCTTTCCAATATTTTTATGGTACCATTGCCAGGCTTCTTCGTTAATAGGCTCCCCTACACTTCCCAATACTTTTAATGAATCCAGTTTATACGGTTTTACAAAATCTAAACCACTTGCTTCCAAAGCTCGTATTGCTGTTGGTGCGGTATAAAAATGCGTCACATGATGTTTATCAATGACTTTCCAAAAACGACCAGCGTCCGGAAAGGTTGGCACCCCTTCAAATATAACAGAACTTACTCCCGCTAATAATGGGCCATAAGCAATATAAGAGTGTCCTGTGATCCAACCTACATCAGCCGTACACCAAAATAAATCTTTCGACTCCTTACTGAGATCCATTTGAAAAACATTTTGAAACGAGTAACACGTGTAAACCATGTATCCACCACACGTATGTACAACTCCTTTTGGTTTACCGGTTGAGCCGGATGTGTAAAGAATAAATAAAACATCTTCACTGTCCATCGTTTCAGGTATACAAGTATTCAGAGCGTTAGGAACAACATCCTGCCAGATAACATCTCTTTCGTTTTTAATAACAATAGACGTTCCTGTGTGTTTATAAACCAATACGCTTTTTACAGAGGGACAAGTTTCTAAAGCCTCATCAACAACTGCCTTAATAGGAATATCTTTTACGCCACGGTAAGCGCCATCTGTGGTTAACACTACTTTACAATCACTATCCTGTATTCTCCCGGCTAAGGCTGAAGAAGAAAAACCTCCAAATACTACTGAATGGATCGCGCCAATTCTTGCACAAGCTAACATTGAAAAAACAGTTTCAGGAATCATTGGCATGTAGATGCAAACACGATCGCCTTTTTTTACACCTAAGGATTTAAGAGTGTTAGCTACTCTACATACTTCGTCGTGTAAATTCTGATAGGTAATTACACGGTGTTCGGCATCAACGGAATTAGGCTCCCATATAAAAGCAGTTTGGTGCGCTTTAGAAGCCAGATGCCGGTCAATGGCATTCTCTGTAATATTAAATTTTCCATTAATAAACCATTTCACATCTGGTCCTGTAAAATTCCAGTCCAGTGTTTTAGTCCATTTTTGTTTCCACGAAAATTGTGTGGCCGCCTCATCCCAAAAAGCTTCGGGGTTTTCAATGGATTTATTATAATCTTTTTTATACTGGTCAAATGATGTAATCATGTTTTATCAAGTTTGTTCAGGTTGTAATGTAAAAATAACAAACAAAACAGAATAAGTCCTATTTAGAATCAATTTAAATAGCCGCTAATGACAATACCATGACACACGAAAGTCGCGATTTTACGACCTTTACAGCAGAAATGAACTCTTTCAAAATAATTTCTTTAACCCATAAATCAGCGCCTTTAGAGTTGATTGGGAAATTACATTTAGATGAAAATCATCAACAGGATTATTTAGGCGGATTAAAGATTCGCATGGATTTAAAAGAGTTAATGTTCTTAAGTACCTGTAACCGGGTAGAATTTATCATTAACACGGATCGCGAAATTACCAACGAATATGTTTCGGATCTTTTTTACTCAGTCAACTCGCGCCTTACAACAGAAGACCTCGATTTACTCATAGAAAAAACCCACATCTACGAAGGAGATTTTGCACTTACTCATTTATTTGAAGTTTCCGCTTCTTTAGATTCTTTAGTGGTTGGTGAAAGAGAAATTATTACACAGGTTCGTAAAGCATATGAGTTTTGTAACCTCTTGGGATTAACAGGAGATACCATCCGACTGGCTATTAAACAAACTATTGAAACAGCTAAGCAGGTTTACACGGATACTGATATTGCTAAAAATCCAGTTTCCATTGTATCGTTAGCTTATCGTCAGTTAAGAAGTTTAGGTATTAAAAATAATGCCCGCATTTTATTTATTGGAGCCGGTGAAACAAACGCTAATATGGCAAAGTATTTGAAAAAACACCAATATGCTAATTTTACTGTATTTAACAGAACAATAGAGAATGCGGAAAAATTAGCAAAAGATTTAAATGGCAGAGCTCGCGAACTTTCGGATATATTGAATTTCAAAGAAGGATTTGATGTGATGATCACCTGTACTTCTTCCCAGCAGCCCGTTGTTACAGAAGAAATCTATACAGCACTGAACGGAAATGATACTCATAAAAAAGTGATTATTGATTTGGCTTTGCCGGCAGATGTAGATAAAACAGTAATTTCAACAAATGATGTTTTTTACATTGATATTGAATCTTTGAAAAAACAGGCATCTGAAAATTTATTAAAGCGCGAAGGCGAAATTGAAGCTTGCAATACAATTATAAATTTCAGAGTTAATGAGTTCAAACAATTATTTCAGGAACGAAAAATTGAATTAGCTTTTGGTGAAATTCCCAGACAGATCAAATACATTAAAGAAACCGCTTTAAATGAAGTCTTTGTTAAAGAAATGAATTCACTTGATCCACAAGGAAAAGAAGTGCTTGATAAAGTATTAAGCTATATGGAAAAAAAATATAATGCTTTAGCCATAAAAACTGCGAAAAAAGTTTTTTTAGAAGAAGACCTTTAATGCTTTTTTTAATAAATAAATTTTAACAAAAAAACGAAACATCATTATACAATTTTAAAAAAACATGAAAAACTTTATACTATTATTACTTGCAGTTTTCATTTTAGACTCTTGCGCCAGCAACAAACCTAATTGCGGATCCAAAAGGCAACATAAATCCCGTAATGCTAAAATGAGAAAAATGGCTCCAAGCATGAGTCACTAAGCATTTTACAAAAATAATTTTCCGGTGTTATTTATAACAGATAAGATTATTCATTATCTAAAAATAACTTATCTTGTAGCCTCTAATTTTATTACTATATATGACTATTATTATTGGCACACGCGGCAGTGAACTAGCGCTTTGGCAAGCTAATTTTACAAAAGACCTGTTAGAAAAACAAGGGCATGAAGTTGAAATAAAAATTATTGAAACCAAAGGCGATGCCACACAACAGTGGAATACAAGCTTTGATAAATTAGAAGGAAAAGGGTTTTTTACCAAAGAATTGGAAGAAGCTTTATTAGCAAAAACCATTGATGTTGCTGTTCATTCTCATAAAGATCTTCCAACAGAGAGCCCCGATGGATTAATGATCGCGGGTGTTTCTTCGAGAGAAAACCCTGCAGATTGGTTAGTAATGCGAGAAGAAGCTGAGGATAACAAACAGCGATTCAATTTAAAAAAAGGTGCTAAAGTGGGCACCTCCTCCTCTAGAAGAAAATCCCTATTGTTAGCATTCAGACCCGATGTGGAAATTTCTGATTTGCGCGGAAATGTTCCAACCCGTATTAATAAATTAAGAGAGGGTCAATACGATGCCATTATTTTAGCCGCGGCAGGGTTAGAACGCTTAGAGCTT
>JANPOX010000623.1:0-5155 GCA_031428235.1 Bacteroidia bacterium
TTGTTAGCCTCTTCTTTTTTTGTTTTATATTTTATTAATAGACGCTGTCATCATTCCCATCCTGAAACATTTCATAAGCATCATCATTAATATGCTGTGCAAGAGCAGTCAAATCTAAACGTATCAGGGCTATCTTTTTTAGTTAAATCTTCTATCGGTTTCGATATTGAGTTTGGCCATTTTTTGAACCTCAATGGTTGGCACCCCAAAATCTTCCACCACTTTTCCCAGTACCAGGTACACGCCCCATCCTTTAAATGGATAGTTTTTAAGTGACTCTGAAAAATGAGTGGTATCAAAAAAATTACCCTGATGATCTAAAAAAGTACCAAAGGCCATCATACTCTTGTTGGAAGTCCGCACCGATTTTTGTGTCACAAAATTGCCCATGATACGCACCGTTTTTCCAACGCAGTTGATGAGTTCATTGGCTATACAATCACCACGCGATTTGGTTTTTAAAAGATCAAACTCACTCAAGCTTACCGGAAATTCCAGTAGTTCCAGTTCGTCATAAGCATCCTCTATTTTATTTTTTTCCAGTTGTGGCAATTTCCATTTAAGGATAGGTTCACTGAACATGCTTAAAGAAATATCTTTCCTTTTTTTTTCGTTGGGGTTATACAACATATGTGCTTCCCATAATAATTCTCGTTTATCCTGGCCAATAAAACGTAGTGCATCAACGCGGATCAAAATAATGAGTTGTTCTAAAGAAATTTGAGTTCTTAACCTAAAATTATCCAGAGTAGTGTAACGGCCATTTGTTTTTCTTTCGTTTACTATCTTTAGGGCAATTGCTTCGTTAAAGGATTTAATATGGATAAATCCTAAGTAAATATCCTTACCATAGAGTGTTGTAGTATATTCACTTTTATTTACACAGGGCAAATGAATAATTCCGCCAAGTTTCCTGGCTTCGTTTACATAAACGCGGGTAGCGTAAAAACCTCCAAAATTATTGATAACAGCGACCATAAACTCCAAAGGATAATGTGATTTTAAATATAAACTTTGGTAACTCTCACCCGCATAACTGGCCGAGTGGCCTTTTGCAAAACTGTAGCCGGCAAAGGATTCTATCTGTGACCAGATTTTTTTGACAATAGCCGGATCGTATTGTTGTTCCTCGCAATGTTGTTTAAATTTCAATGTAATTTCATGAAAGATTTTTTCATTTCTTGCTTTTCCGCTCATCATGCGTCGTAAAACATCCGCGTCTGCAAAATCGAGGCCGCCAAAATAATGGGCGATTTTTAAAACGTCCTCCTGGTAAACCATCACACCATGTGTTTCCTGGAGCTGCTCCTTCATAACAGGGTGGAGGTATTCGAATGGTTTTAATTTCCTATGACGTTCTATATATGCGTTCATCATTCCACTTTTTACAACTCCGGGACGAATCACGGAACTAGCTGCCACTAGAGTTAAATAATCATTGCACTGAAGTTTACGCAAGAGCAACCGCATCGCGGGACTTTCAATATAAAAACATCCAGTTGTATTTCCACTTACCATTAATTGGTTACAGGCTTCATCTGTTTTAAATTTCTCTACCTGATGAATGTTTACCTCAATACCTTGATTTTTTAAGACGAGGTCACGCGCTTCTTTAATATGTCCTAACCCTCGCTGACTTAAAATATCAAGTTTATCAAAGCCACTGACTTCTGCTGTATGCATATCAAATTGAGTCGTGGCATACTCTTTTGGCGGCATATCCAATGCCGTATAATATGTTAATGGTTGTTCCGTTATAAGAACGCCTCCGGCATGTATGCTTCTGATACTTGGAAAATCATTAATCTTTTTAGATTGCTGTAAAATTTCCCGGCAAATTTCATTTTCATTTAAAGGAGAATTTGGATATCGTATCATACGGTCAATATCATCTTTTGGTAAGCCATGAATTTTTCCCATTTCACGGATGATTGATCTGTCCTGAAACGTAACCATAGCGCCTAATAAAGCTGTACGCTCTTTTCCGTATTTTTCAAAAATATAATCGTAAACAAAGTTCCGGTCTTTCCAACTGTAATCGATATCAAAATCAGGTGGGGAATTACGCTTGGGATTTAAGAAACGTTCAAAATATAATTCATGTTCAATGGGATCAACATCTGTAATTCGTAGGCAATAGGCTACAATACTATTAGCCCCGCTTCCCCGGCCGTAATGGTAGAATTCGTTTTTCCACGAAAATTGGGTGATGTCCCATGTGATTAAAAAGTAAGAACAAAAATTAAGCTCGTTGATGATTTTCAATTCTTTTTCAATGCGCTCCCGGGCAATACCTTTATCTTTGGGGTAACGTATTTTTAATCCTTTCAGTGTTTCTCTTTCCAATAATTCTTTATCTGCAACCGGATCACCAGTGAAAGTTTTTTTATTTTTCCGCTCCTTAAAATCATATTTAAATTCGCAATCCTCACAAATACGTTTGGTATTTTCAATAATGTGCGGAAAGCGTTCAAAATAATTCAATAATTTTTTCTGTGGAAGTATGTATTCATCAGTACCCGCGTAATGCTCGGGCTTAAGCTGGTCAAATAGTAAATTAAGGTCAATGGCACGGAATTTTTTATGGATCAGGTAACCCGCTTTATCTTTGTAGGTAGAGCTTTGCAGGATCACATATTTTTTTTGTACTGTTTTTTTCTCTACAATAATCTTATTCAGATCTCTTAATTGGATACCAATGTATTCGTGATCTTTTAAAGGCATGTTGTTTTTGCAATACGGATAAATTACATAACAGTTTTCGAAATTAGGAAGTGGGGGATACGGAATTCCAGCCATGTTTGAATTCGTTAACAGGTCATTAATTTCTTTAAATCCTTCATTATTTCTGGCAAGCGCGATAAATAATAACTCGTTGTCATTCCTGAATTCAGCACCAACAATGGGTTTGATGCCTTCTTCAAGACAACGTTTAACGAATTGTAAAATACCGGATGTATTATTAATGTCTGTCAGGGCTACGCAATCATGCTGTTTTTCTTTAGCTTTCTGTATAACTTCAGGAACAGATAAAGTGCCGTAACGCAAACTATAATAGGAATGAGCATTCAGAATCATTTGCCTTCTTCTTTATTTTTTGGTTCTTTTAATCCAACTGCCCGGGAGATGGCACTTTCTCCGAAACGCATTCGTATTTTATCCAGTGCGGTGTACAAATTTATTTTCTCTTCAGTATCATCAAACAAATTTATTTGGTTAAATCCTGACACCAGGTTACTGAACTTAACACCTATTAAACGAATCAAAACACGCCTGTTATAATTCTTCAGGAACAATTCTGTTACTTTTCGTAATAGCACGTCATCAGATGCGGTATAGGGAATAGAAGCCTGGAAGGTGTGAGTTTGAAAATCAGAATATTTTAATTTCAGGGTAATACATCCGGTTACCTTTTTTTGCTTGCGTAAATCAAATCCTAAAGTATCTACCATCACTACCAGAACATTTTTTAGCATTTCAAAATCTGTGGTGTCTTTATCGAATGTTGTTTCTTTGCTCATGCTTTTCTGTTCCGAATATGGTTCGATCGGGTCATTATCAATGCCATTGGCTTTTCTCCAGATCGAACCTCCGTTTTCTCCCAATACTTTTTGCATGGCAAGAATCGGCATCTGCTGAATGGTCTCAATTTTTGAGATTCCCATCTTTTGCAAGGTTGAATTTGTTTTATCACCAATCCCCGGAATTTTCCGAATGGATAATGGCGCTAAAAATGATTTTTCTAAACCGTATTGTATTTGTAAAGCACCATTGGGTTTTGATTCACCAGTGGCAATCTTTGAAACAGTTTTATTTTCGGATAAACCGAATGAGATAGGAAGACCGGTTTCCCTGATAATTTTATGCCGGAGTTCCTGGGTCCATAGCATACTGTTTTTAATGTATTTGTCCATACCCGTAATTTCAAGGTAATGTTCATCAATACTGGCTTTTTCAAACAACGGAGCCTCTTGTTCAATAATTTCTGTTACGTTTTTAGAATGTATGGAATACTGATCCATATCGCCACGAATAAAAATAGCATGCGGACAAAGCTGCCGTGCCATGCGGGATGGCATTGCTGAGTGCACTCCAAATTTTCGCGCTTCATAGCTACAGGAAGCCACCACACCCCGGTCGGAAGTGCCACCTACAATAACAGGCTTTCCGATGAGAGAAGAATCCATCAGCCTTTCTACCGAAATAAAAAAGCTGTCCAAATCCATATGTACAATCGCGCGTTCCATTCTTTAAAGTTACAGCCTTTTAGGAAAGGTGTTTGCTATAGATTGTAGCATTATGACCCTAAAATAGTTAAATAAGGATTGAATTTACCTGTTGTTTTTACAACATTATTCCTTTCCCGATTTTTTTGGAGATTAAAATAATAATATATTAGGATTAAATTAAAAACCTTTATATGGCAAATAAAAAAATAAAAAAATCAACTGTTAAAAGAAGGTTGCTAAGAAAGCACCGGTAAAAAAAGGAGCAAAGAAAGTAGGTAAAAAAGCTGCAAAGAAAACTCCACCAAAAAAAGCAGTGAAGAAAACCGTAAAAAAATCTACAGTAAAAAAACGGCAAAAAAGGTTGGTGTAAAAAAAACATCTCCTAAAAAAATATCGGCGAAAAAAGTTGCTCCAAAGAAAGTGGCTAAAAAAGATACTTCAAAAAGTAAGGACAAACCTACCTTACCGAAAACAAATGTGATTAATCCATATTTAACGTTTAATGGTAATTGCGAAGAGGCTTTTAATTTTTACAGAGCGGTATTTGGTGGAAATTTCACTTATGTAGGAAGATTTAACGAAATGCCTCCCATGGAAGGGCACCCAACGGTTTCAGAGGCGGTTGGAAACCTGATCATGCATGTTTCTTTGCCGATTAGTAAAGAAACAGTTTTGATGGGGAGCGATAGCTCAGAAGAGTTTGGAAAAGCGACCGTGGTAGGAAATAATTTTGGTATTTCTATCAATGCCACCACTGAAAAAGAAGCTGACCGTTTATATAATGTGCTAGCCGAAAATGGTAAACAAACCATGCCAATGAGCAAAACATTCTGGGGTTCTTATTGGGGAATGCTCACCGACAAGTTTGGGATTAACTGGATGATTAGTTTTGGCCAATAAGTTTAATGAAAACTTATTTACTGAAC
>JANPOX010000624.1:0-4518 GCA_031428235.1 Bacteroidia bacterium
TGAGCCTTGTTGGCCCGCGACCGGAGGTACGTAAATATGTAGATCTTTATACAAAAGACCAGCAAAAGGTTTTACTGGCTAAACCCGGTATAACGGATCTTGCTTCTTTGGAATATTTTAATGAGAATGAGTTATTAGCACACTCTTCAAATCCCGAACAAACCTACATTAACGAGATTATGCCTGCAAAACTTGCGTTGAATGCAAGGTATATTGAACAGATGGGGGTTTTAACAGATCTCAGGATCATCTTCAATACCTTATTGAAAATTGTAAAATAAGGTTTTATCCATTTCTTTAATAAATTTTAATAAGTCTTGTACTTGAGCAAAGATTTTACTGATCCATAATAATTATATTTACCTACTTAATTTTACCTCTATGAAAAACCTTTCTTTAATTATCAATGGCGTTCTGGCAATAGCCGTTGCTATTTTGTTTTATCAGGTCCACTCTTTGAAAAACTCAGCGACAGTAACTGAAAATACATCTGTTGAAGCTAATGTTAAACCAACAATTATCACCAGTGCTACTAATTTGGTGGATGCTAAAATTGCTTATGTAAATACAGATAGTATCAATGAGCATTACGCTTATATTGCAGATTTTACAAAAGTACTTCGTAATAAAAAAGCCACGCTCGAAGGCCAGATGCAAAGTATGACTGCAAAATTTCAGGCAGAATACGAAGCTTTTCAGCAATCGGCACAAGCGGGTGTTGCGCCACAGTCTGAATTGCAAAAACAACAGGCCAGTCTGGAAAGGCAACAACAGGAGTTAGCCAATAAGGAATTGCAAATGCAAAACCTTGGTGTTGAATTGGAAGAAAAAAACTTTGAACTGAATAAAAACGTTAAGAGCTTTTTGCAAAAGATCAATAATGGAAGATTTGATTATATTTTATCTTACTCTGATATGATGCCAACTATTTTATTGGCCAATCCTAAATTGGATATTACTACCGAGGTTTTGAAAGGTATCAATGACGAATATAACGCAAAAAAGAAAAAGTAATCATGGAAGACAGAAAAGCCTTATTAAACAAGATCATGCATGTGCATCATTTTCATGAAACTTTCCAAATCGGTAATGCTGATGCGCCTACTTTAATTAACGAACGGGATTATACATTACGCTATAACCTGATCAAAGAAGAAAATGAAGAATACCTGGATGCCTGCGAAAAAGGCGATATAACTGAGATTGCAGATGCTTTGGGCGATCAGTTATATATTTTATTTGGAACCATTTTAAAACATGGTTTACAACATAAAATCGAAGAAGTATTTGATGAGATCCAACGCAGTAACATGAGTAAGCTGGATGAGCAGGGACTACCTATTTTTAGGGAAGATGGCAAGATCTTAAAAAGTAATTTATATTTCCGCCCAAATATTAAAGAGATTTTAGAGAAGTAATTTGATGTAATGTCAGTTCGAGCAGTCACACTGAGCGGAGTCGAAGTGTGCGAATTAGAATGCTACAAACTATAAATAATCCCTTCTAAATACCTTTTATTTTTCTTTATATAAAATACCTCAAAGCCGTTTTTCTCAAAAAGGGCTTTGTATTTTGGATTAAGATAAATGCAATAGATCTTTCTTGGATTTAATTTTACACTTTCTTTAATATTATCTATAACATGCTGTAAGACCGTTTCTCCGAAAGGATTAAAAAAATAAAAGGTACGGGCATCATCCGGGATTTTGTATTTGGTGGCATCTTCAAATAAAAAATGGATTTGGCTTGCACTATTTTTCTTTTGATAAACCAAAGCGTTTTTATTGGCATCATCTATAAGTTCTTTGGCAATATCCACCCCAATTAAATTGGTGAAACCGCATTGTTCGGCTACAAACAAAGCCCTTCCTTTGCCACATCC
The DNA here is from genome assembly GCA_031428235.1 of Bacteroidia bacterium. Classification (GTDB taxonomy): domain Bacteria; phylum Bacteroidota; class Bacteroidia; order B-17B0; family Aurantibacillaceae; genus UBA4416. Next base: position 1,883 of record JANPOX010000624.1, read on the forward strand.
GTAATCAATTAAAGGAAAAGCTTTTGTTTCTAAAGGCAATTTATTGAAGATGGAAAGCAATATGAAATAGCTGGCGCCTTGATAATGATGATTTTCACTGGAATTTTCTCCGGCAAGAGTTAATTTATCCAGGTTAACAATAGTGTGTGTATTTATCCCCAGCTGTTTTTCGTATTTTTTTTCATAGGCCAATAATTTAAAGGTGTTCACGGAACCTCTGTAATATATAGACCGAAAAAAGTAATAGATATATTGAAATATTTTCACACACAAAAATAAGCTTTTGATCCCAAAAAAGTGTTATAACTGTAATAGGGAAGGTCTTTGAGGTTAAATTTAAAAATATTACCTTCAGACACACAAAGGGTCCTATGGAAATAGATATAGAAGCAGAAAAAAAAGAAATATTAAACCGCTATAAAGAACTTATCAAAGCATCCAAGCGCCGCCTGGAAAAAGGAGATAAGGAAATTATTCGAAAGGCATTTGAAGTTTCGGTTGAAGCTCATAAGGAAATGCGTCGCAAATCCGGTGAACCTTATATTTATCATCCTATTGCGGTTGCGCAGATTTGTGCGGAAGAAATTGGGCTTGGTACCACTTCTATTGTTTGCGCTTTATTACATGATACTGTAGAAGATACTGACATGACCATTGAAGATATCAAGGGAATGTTTGGGGAAAAAGTAGCGCAGATCATTGACGGACTTACTAAAATTTCTGGTGTATTTGATCACACGTCTTCCATACAGGCAGAGAATTTCAGGAAAATGTTACTCACACTTTCCGAAGATGTAAGGGTAATCTTAATTAAACTGGCCGATCGTTTGCATAACATGCGCACGCTTGATCACATGAAACGTGATAAGCAGATGAAGATCGCCGGTGAAACTTTATACCTGTATGCACCTCTTGCACATCGTTTAGGTTTAAATGCCATTAAATCAGAGCTTGAAGATCTTGGATTAAAATATACTAATGAAGATTGGTATAAGGATATTATTCAGAAGCTCGAGGAAACGGAGCCAATGCGTAAGAAATTCATTAAGAATTTTATTGACCCCTTAAATGATATTTTAAAAGAGCAGGGTTTTAAATTCAAAATTTATGGAAGACCAAAATCTATTTATTCTATTTTTAATAAAATAAAAAACAAAGGTGTTCCTTTTGAAGAGATATATGATTTGTTTGCGATTCGTATTGTTATAGATACGCCAACTGATAAAGAAAAAGCAGATTGCTGGAAGATCTATTCCATCATTACTGATTTTTATCATCCAAACCCTGATCGTTTAAGGGACTGGATATCTACACCAAAAAGTAACGGATATGAAAGTTTGCACACAACAGTCATGGGCCCTGAAGGTAAATGGGTGGAAGTGCAAATCCGAACTGTTCGTATGGATGATTTGGCAGAAATGGGTTATGCGGCACACTGGAAATATAAGGATGCAGCAGCGGAAAAAGAAAGTAACCTGGAAAATTGGTTGCGTCGCATTCGAGAAATGCTGGATAATCCTGACCCTAATGCATTAGAGTTCATTGATGATTTTAAACTGAATTTATTTGCTGACGAAATATTTGTCTTTACTCCAAAAGGTGAAATGAAAAATTTACCGACCACTGCTACTGCGTTGGATTTTGCATTTGAGATTCATACCAAAGTAGGTGAGCAATGCATTGGTGCCAAAGTGAATCATAAATTAGTTCCACTAAGCTATCAGTTAAAAAGTGGCGATCAGGTTGAAATTTTAACTTCTGCTAAACAACATCCTAAAGAAGATTGGATTTCTTATGTTGTTACAGCCAGAGCAAAATCAAAGATTAAAAGTGCCCTGAAAGAAAACAGGCGTAAAGTAGCTGAAACCGGTAAAGAAATTTTAGAAAAAAAGTTTTATAAATGCAAACTTGATTATACCATTCAGAATGTGAATGAGTTTGTGTTGTTTTTAAAATTACCGTCTTCCGGCGAATTATTTTATAGGGCCGCATTAGGAAATGTGGATGTAAAAGATATTAAGGAGTTTGTTGAATTTAAAGCTCATCCGGAGCGTTTCCGTTCAAAGAAAAAAGAAAATAAAATTGAGGAGCTGGTTACCAATGTAAGAGGAAGTTCCGACATGTTGGTGATTGGTGATGACATGCAGCAACTCGATTATGGATTATCGCCATGCTGTAGCCCTATTCCCGGTGATGATGTATTTGGTTTTGTAACAGTTAATGAAGGAATTAAAATTCACCGTGTCAATTGCCCCAATGCAGTTAAACTACTTTCTAATTATGCATATAGGGTAGTAAAAGCTAAATGGAACAATGATCATTTAATCTCTTTTCTTGCGGGTATAAAAATTAAAGGAACGGATGAAATGGGTTTGGTAAACAATGTAACCAAGGTTATTTCAAGCCAGCTGAATATTAATATGCGTTCTATAAGTTTTGATACGGAAGATGGTATTTTTGACGGAACCATTATGGTATTTGTTCATGACGCAAAACATTTAAGTCATTTGATCGATAATTTAATGAAAGTAAAAGGTGTTACCAGTGTTACACGAATTGATAATAACTAAAGGAATATAAAATGATACAAGAAACCAAGGAAGCTGTTGAAAAAATTCTGATTGATTATCTTGAAA
>JANPOX010000625.1:0-5415 GCA_031428235.1 Bacteroidia bacterium
CAGCGTAAAATCTTTTTTGATATTAAAGGTCCGGTCCAAAAACTTAATCACTTTACCATGCTGCATCATATACAACAACGTTGCTTTGATACTGTCGTTTGGCAGGTAACGGACTTTATTATCAAGACTTGCTAAACAAAACTCACATTTATACGGACAGCCCCTTGATGTTTCAATGTATAATACTTTATTGGCCAGTTCTTCCGGATTATCAAACCGGTAAGGCATGCTATCCTGGAATTTCTTCAGATCAAACATCGGTGCTTCCTTGTTTTTCTTTACCTCTGTGCCATTCTTCCAAACTAAACTGGAAACCAGATCCGGATTTGGATAAAATTCCAAAAACTCATTGAATGCCGTTTCTCCTTCTCCAACAATAATATAATCCACATGATCCAGGGCAATGATCTCTTCGTACTCGTAGCTGACCTCTGGTCCACCCAATAAAATTTTAACAGAAGGGTTTAAGGCCTTGATCTTTTGGGCAACTTCTAAAGTTTGAGTGATGTTCCAGATATAACAACTGAAGGCCACCACTTCAAAATCCGCGCAGTGTGTTGCTACAGCATCTTTATCTTCTTTGATATTAAATTCCTTCCACTCCAGTCCGGGATATTTCTCCTGGTTCAATTCATACAACAAGCGTATCGCAAGATTCGTGTGAATGTATTTAGCATTAAGTGTGGTTAAGAGAACTTTCATCCCGGCAAAGATACTAATTTGAGGCAAATTCAGTAAATAAAAGAACCTCTGCTGTTTCATGGCAAAGGTCCCATCCTAATCCTTCATCATTAATAAAACCTACTTAATAACGTATGAAATTTCAGAATTTGCATTCTCTAGTAAATTTAGACAGTTACCTTGTAGTGTTATCGCTAACACTTCCTTTTCTTCCGCATTGCTCATTTCTCCTAATGTGGCTGCCGGGTATAATTGTGCTTTAGCCTCTTCTCTAATTTCTAAAGCCTGCTGCATACACCGATTCGCTTCTTTGCAAAATATTTTGACTTGAGTAATAATGCTTGATTGATTTCTTACTTGATCTAACAATGTTAAAATGATGAATTTGTTTGTGTTAAATTGCTCACCCTTAACCCGAGCTTCGCTTTCTGATTTTTGGATTTGACCATATACAAAATCATCTTCCTGTTCATGTGCTTCATTTAATAGAAGTTGTTTTTCATTTGGTAATGCGGTTAAAGCCGCACATCTCAATTGGTTTATAAAAAGGAGTGGGTCTATTTCGCTTTTTGTATTTATTACCGGCATCTTCTGCCCCATAATATCTACCCTGATTATATATACAGGGTTTCCGTTTGTTTGGCCATTTACCATTCCATGAATGAGAAAGGCTAATAAGGTTGGAAGATAAATTAAAGTTTTCATGATACAATTGATTTAATAGGTTTATACACTTCATGTTTTAAATAAGATTTTAAATTTTAAATGCAATTAAATGAAAAACGTTTTCCTATTTACCAGCCCTTTGCCTTTTGATCAACTGCAGGGTTTCGGGTACTATTGATTTTGTAGGTCTGCTTTTTTGTACGAGTTAAAAAAAAGAAAGTTCGCTTTTTACAGAAAAGTTTATGAACCATTCACAGTTAAACCTGAAAGAATACAGAAATTATTTTTGTTTGCAATACAGATCTGATTGCTCCACGGGATATTTTTTTTCGAGGTCGATGTTATTAAAGCTGCTCTTGCCCCAAAAGAATAGTTTTTCAAAAAACGGGAGCATCTTATTGTCTTTGATCTGCTCCAGGAAATAGACCTCATGTTCTTTTTCTTTGATGCCCATTTCATAGAGAACTATATCATGCTCCTTAATGCCTAATGAATTAAAAAACTGTTTTATCCTGAAATACTCACACACATTCCCACTCTCAAGCCTACCGGCAAAGTAAAAAGGCATGAACCATCCAATCACATGGCAACTGAATGAAATAATCTTTCCAATGATATGGAATTTGAATTCATAAAATTTCGAGATTGAAATATCATAGTGTTTCATGATCTCCAATACTTCTGTCCGGTGATTCCATTCATCAATTTCTATTTGCCTGATCGCCTTTTTTTCATCCTGATTTTTTACAGCTGCAGCATGTCCCTGGTAAGCAAAAGCAGCTGCCTTTTCAGCGGAGTAAGCTTTCTTCAACAGATCAACTAATTTGGGATGATTTAGTTTCATGAGATTTACTTTTTAATATAAAATTTTAAAAGCTTTGTTTCATTGGCATCAATAAAGCGAAAAGAAGAAGGAATTTTGTTTTTGAAAGTATAATAAGTGACTAGCCTGGTCCCTGTTTTACATTCATTCAATTTCAATATTAAATTTTCATGGTATTTTTTATAGGCATTTAAAGACACTTTAGAGTCTTTATCTAAAATACAAGTCTCATCAAAATGTTCATGAAAAGAATTAAAAAAATATATGCCATTAAATTGTTTAAAATCCAAAGCAGTAAAATCATCATTGATGAAATGTGCGGTTTTTAAACTGTAACTTCTCTTAATTTTATTAGAGAGGTTGATGAGGGTTTTTCGTTTTTCAACACCATAAAAATGAGCGCCTGTTAAACCAGCACCGATACAGCAGAATTTTCCAACTCCGGAGCCGATATCCAGAATTTTATCAGTACTTGTATCAACTAACAATTTGGCTGCTTTCACAGCAATATGAACTGGAGTAAAATGCCTTGCTGAATGTTCCTGATATTCTTTAGGATAAATAGAATCAAACACAACATCTGTTGGATATTTTTTTTGTTTGAACTGCTCAAAGATCATACGATAAAAGTAAGATTATTATAAATGTTTACCAATAAAATTAACCCGTATTCGAATTAGGTGCACATTTTAAAAAAATTACCTTTGTATAAAAGATTAAACAACAAAAATCATGGAAGTAAAAGACAGTAATGGATTTTTATTAGCGGATGGAGATACGGTTACATTAATCAAGGATTTAAAAGTAAAAGGTTCTTCTTTAGTATTAAAAAGAGGGGCCACCGTAAAAAAAATAAAATTAACGGATGATGCTGATGAAGTAGATTGCAGAATTAATGGAAGCAGTATTGTATTAAGAACAGAATTTCTTAAAAAAATATAAGTTATCATTTCAATTTATATAAACCGAAAGAAAATTCTTTCGGTTTTTTTATGATGTTAAGTAACTAATGTTTTTAGGGTTCGTATAAAAACCATGGAAACCCTTTCGCAAAACTGGATCACAGAACGGCTCATTGACTTTGAATATAAAAAGTATGTTTTACTAGATTATATTCAAAAAGTAGAATCTCATTTTAAGGAACAAAAACTCTACCCGGATTTTGCAGAGTTGATTGCTCATTATAAAAACCTCATTGCTTTAAAAAACAATACAACTGTACTTGAAAATAATTTCAAAAAAACATTGAAAGGAATTGATATAACAAAATTAGCTTTCCAATATGAAAGCACAATCAATGACGAAACTTTAAATGAGCTCAAACAGATCATCGCTTTCAGTGAACCTTTATTTGTAGACGAATTACAAAAAGGCAAAACTATTTTTGATTTTGCTGAAAAAAATATTCTAACCAATCATATCGGTATTTTACCGATTTATAAAAAAGAAGGTTATTTTATTTTGTACCCTTACCAATCAAGACAGGTTTTTGTGTACACTTACAATTTTGCCAAGATTACTTTATTGCAGCAAGAGGTTTATGGATTGAACTGCAACTATTTTTCAAGCTATGTGCTTTCCCTTTCCAAAACAGTTGACAAATTAAAACTGGACATTATTGATGAGAATCCACAGTTGTCCAATCCGGCAGTTTATTTGTTTAAGGCAAATGCAGCGCTTCCGAACGAAGAAACGTTTTTGCCAATTGCCAAACGTTTATTGTATAAGAATCTGGTTAATTAAATGAGGCAATTCTTAACAAAATCTCTTTAAAAGAAGGCCGATCTGCAACAACTTCATTAAAACAATCAGTTCTTAATTTTTTAAAGTTGTCAATTATATGATTTGGCATCTCTTCAGTTTTTATACGTTCAATCATATCATCCAACAAACAGGCATAAGCTCTCACATCCAGTTTTTCATGCAAAGAACTTTCAGGTAAGCTAATATCATACATGGTAGCGGCACCAAAATCTCCTAGTAAAGTATTAGCCTCATCATCAATCATGATATTATGCGCATAGAAATCACCATGCATGATCCCTTTACTATGTAATTGAACTAAAACAGAAGCTGTGCTGAATGCTATCTGAGTAAGCTCTTTCAAAGAAAAAAATGTGCTTTCATCAAATACATCTCTTGTGCAAGTAATAAAACTTGGTGGCTTTCCAAGGTTTTTAAAAGAAGAAGGAATCAGATCAAATACCAAACCTTCCTTTTCACATGGATGATGAGAAATCTTTCCCAGTAAAGTAACAAGGGCAGAATGATTTCCTGCAGCTGCACAGGTATTCATTTCACTGAGTGGCAAACCATCGCTGGTGACTTCACCTTTAAAAACTTTGACAGCTACTTCTTTTTCAAAAAATTGTTTCCATACCGCTTTTGAAATTATCCCGGATGCACCTTCGCCTAACTGTTCTTTTAATTGCAGTTCATGCCACGGTATTTCAGGTAATAAGACATTACTTTGCAATGAAGCACTACACGGATTATCGGAGTATGCGAGCCATGATAATTTTGGCAATTGCATTAACCATTCAGGTAATTGTTGAATATGGTTGGCAGAGATTCTTAATAATTCAAGATTGCGGCAGGCAGCCATTTCTTCAGGTAACTCCTTTAAGCGATTTCCTGCCAAGGCCATTTTTTGTAAACGGTAACAAATTCCAATAGATGCAGGTAAATGCTCAATTTTATTATTCGTTAAAATAAGCCAGCGTATATTTTTCGAGAACGCCTTTTCGGATACTTGAATTATTTGATTGGATTTAAATCCTACCATTTCCAATGCTGGACAAGTGGCTAATACTTCCGGATATTCTGTAAATAAATTATCAGAAAAAAAAGCAATTTTTAATTTGGTGAATCTTCCGAAATCATTCGGTAATTTTTTTAAATGATTATTGGAAAGATCCAGTAATTCAAGCGTATCCACAAGAGTAAACAACTCATCAGGAATTTCTGTTAAACCACATGATAATTTTATGGAAGTACTTCCGATTAATGCACCGGATCGTAATTGCTCCAGAGTCTGCATTTATTTTTTCGGTATTCTTACCAATGTTTCCAATAAAAAGCCCCAATATTTCTGAACGGAACTGATCTGAACTTTTTCATCCGGAGAATGTGCTCCTGTAATGTTTGGCCCAAAAGAAATCATTTGCATGTCCGGATAATTGGTTCCTAAGATTCCACATTCCAGCCCTGCATGACAAGCACTTACCTTCGCATCACTTTTATAT
>JANPOX010000626.1:0-1900 GCA_031428235.1 Bacteroidia bacterium
GGACTCGATGTATTTAAATTGTTACTGACCGCCAAACCACCGCCAGCTGCAGGGCATGCGATCGAGTTCGCAGCATAAGTTGATGTTGACGGATCATAGGTATAAATATTTGGAGGATCATGTAAATAAAATTTATTACAATCAATTGGGATCTGTGCTTGTATAGTTCCGGAGAAAACAAACAAAGTAATTATTAAAATATTTATTGATTTTTTAGTAAATGTTTCCATGGCTCAATAATTTAATGTTTGAATTTTTTTTAATAAGATTGAATTCTTTTAATTCTTAAAGAGATACCTTTTCAAAAGTGTATCTTCTCCTTTTTGATTAATTAAAACCTCAATAATATTAGATTTTGATATAATGTTGTATGTGTATCTGTATCCATTGGAAGGGGATATGATTTTATAAGTATAGATGCTTTTTTCCTTATCAAAAGAATCATTTACAGTGTTGTAAGTGATCGATGAACCATCTTCAAAAACTTGAACTAATGTTTTACTAACAGCATCTATATTAAATATTGATTGATCATTTTTTTCAACAGATTTATCATACTTCTCTGTTTGTGAATTCCAGATAAATTCTTGTAAGTGATAGCATTTGTATTGCTTTTGCGCATGCAGATTTATCATTGCACAAATAAATAATATAGAGTATAATTTATTCATTTTAAAATTATTAGGATTGATGTGATCTGTAATAAATTTAGGTTATCTGACATGGCAGAAAAAATACCATAGTTTTAATAAAATCAGATGGCTCAATGTAAGTAGTAATTGACTTTAAAAGATCTTTTTGCGGAATAACGACTTAAGTTTTTATTGTATACAGAATAAAAAAGCCATCTATTATTATGAATAGATGGCTTCTCAATATTAAATGGAACTTTTATCTGAACAAGTTCACTGAACCATGCTTTTCAATTTCTGTACCATCAAAACCGGTGGCTTTAACAAAATAGAAATAAGTTCCCTCAGGTACAACTAGGCCATTTGGCGCTAAACCATCCCAGGATGCTTTTGGCCCGGAAAATTCATATAATTTTTCTCCCCAGCGGTTAAAGATCTGTAGAGAGATTTCTTTGATTCCTGATGATTTAATCGAGAAGAAATCATTTGAACCATCATTATTTGGTGTAAAAACGTTCGGTATTTCGAGTGAAAAACCATCTTCAACAATAATTTCAACGGTGGCTGTAGCAATACATGATCCTGAAGTTGTTGTTAATATTACAGTATAAGTACCACTAGTAAAAGTATTACTTGGATTTTGGAAAGAGGAAGTATTACTGTCCCCAAAATTCCAGCTATACGTTGGTGTACCCACTCCTGAACCTGTAAACGCAACTGTTAACGGAGATATACCGGTTGTTGGATTTGCAGTAATTGAAGCAGTTGCAATAGCTTGGGAAACAGTAACTACATCAGAACTAGAGCACCCCGTTAAATTATCAGTTACGGTTAACGTATAATCACCCACTTCAGTAACGATAGGAAAAGCTGTTGTTTCTGTTCCAGGTACAATACTTGTTGCTGATGGACCAGCCCAAGAGAAATTAGAATTTGTAGTAGTTGTTATACCAGATAAAGATATAGATGAACTACCACACGCAATGCTTGCATTTGTTCCAGCATCAATACCTTGAGGAGGATTTGTATTACCATCTACGGTAAATTGGGATATACCCGAACAACCATTAACAGCATCAACCGCAACCAAAGTATAAATACCGGCAGTAGTAACACTTAAAGTTTGAGTTGTTTGCAAGCCTGGAAGCCAAGTGTATGCCGCATTAGTTGGAGTTGTTGCTCCACTCAATATTACAGTTGCATTACTTCCGCCACAGCCAATGGTACTATTTGTAGATATAGCTGTAATGGTTGCAGTAGGAGGTACT
>JANPOX010000627.1:0-4380 GCA_031428235.1 Bacteroidia bacterium
GTATCAGTTATTTTCTTTGCAATCTTCTTTTCCAAAGTACCAACGTTGGTTAATTTATCCTGAAACACAATATTTCCACTCTGGATGTATGTTTTAATGTTTTTGAATTTCAAATCTTCCAATAAATTTCGGAGTGCTTCCATTTTGATCATTTTATGACCACTCACGTTGATACCTCTTAAAATGGCAATGTAGGTTTGCATAACAATATCCGTTTTTAAATTAATGAGTTATTCGTTTTGCAAAAGCAATAATATGGCCGTCAAAATCAGCAAGGTAACCAACCTTGTCTCCCCAGTCCCTGTCATCAATAGGACTTATTTTTTTTGCACCGGCTTCAATTGCTGTTTCAAAAATGGATTCAATACTATCAAGTACAATATATAATTCACATCTTGGAATTCCATTGCCCAGACTTGGAGTAGGAGTTTTATCCTGTAATATTTTCGCGATCCCGTTTTCAGGCATTAAACCTAATTTTAAATTTTCCGTCAAAGTAAATTCAGTCATCCCTGGCACGTCCAGGCTTGGCTCTTTTTGTAAAATAATTGAATAAAAGTCCCTGCTTTTTTGCTGGTCAGCAACATAAAGAATTATTTGATAATGAGGATACATAAGAATATTTTTAAAATTCATAAAAAAAACCTTCCGTTCTGGAAGGTTTTACTGTGTTTTAAACTTTTACACCAATAATTAAAATATCATCCACCTGTTCTAAGTTGCCTCTCCATTCTTCTATTGTTTGGTTCAGTAGTATTTTTTGTTTTTCAATTGGTAATTTGCTAACGGCAGACAGTAACTGGCGGAAATTGCCTGCCATGAATTTTTTACCTTTAGGCCCGCCAAACTGATCAGCATAACCATCAGAGAAGATATAAATACTATCTCCCTTTTGTAACTGAATTAGGTGATTGGTAAAGTTTTGTTTTTCTCCAATGAACATTCCTACCGGAAATTTATCTGCCTTGTGCTGAATTAATTCGTTATTACGGATAATGTACAATGGATTAAATGCACCTGAGAACTGCAATTGCAATGTGCTGTAGTTAAGAGCACAAAGAGTCATATCCATTCCATCCTTGGTTTGCTTTCCTGATGTTGTGTTGGTATGCAAAGTATGCGCCACACCATCATTCATTCTATCCATAATAACGGAAGGCTCAATGCTTTCAGTATTCTTTAAAATGTCTTTTAATAAGTTGTAACCCACAATACTCATAAAGGCTCCGGGTACTCCATGTCCTGTACAATCAACCGCGGCAAAATAACACCAATCGTTCTTTTTATCGATCCAGTAAAAATCCCCACTTACAATGTCTTTTGGTTTATAAAGAACAAAGGATTCCGGTAAAATTTGTTTCACTAAATTAGCAGGAGGTAAAATTGCTTCCTGAATACGTTTTGCATAATGAATACTGTCCGTAACCTGTTTGAAAAGTATTTCAAGCTCTTTTGTTTTTAACTCAATCTCTTCTTTTTGCTTCACAACCTGTTCGGTACGTTCCACAACTTTTTGTTCCAACACCCTTTCGTTTTCCGATAAGCCATCTCGCATTTTAAGGAGCGCGTGACCAAGACTATCATCTTTACTTAATGGTTTATAGTAGGCTTCAAAATTACCTTTACCGGTTTGTTTAGCAAATTCGGTAGTGCTTTCCATGGATTCAACAAGACTATTGAGAGCAATACCCATTTCACCAATTTCATCTGTTCGGTAGCTGATGCGTTCCTTAGGAAGAATACCAAGTCCCATTGACAATAACATTTTCTTAAGCTGCTGAATGGGTTTGGTAATAGAACGTGTGGTGAAAATGGCAATTAAAATACCGCCTATAAATAAACTGATCCCTAATAATTTCACAAAATTATCGAGGAAAGAAAATGATTTAAACATTTCCTGAGTTGTTTCTTCAGCATTTAGTTCTTTTTGAGCGATTAAATCATTTAACTGATTATAAAGCATTTTAATTTTCTCCTGACTGTCTTCAAAAGGTAAAGCCACTTCAAATTTTATATTTGCATCCTGGTAACTCTCCCATGAGTTGAGTGGAGTCATAATTTCTTCCTGGTATAATTTAAATAACCCATCACTAAACTGAATAATGGTTCTTGCTTTTGCAGTTTCTTCTTTAGTCCAGCCTTTGGATAAAGAATCAATTTTTGATTTAATGTGAGGATAATCTTTGCTAATCAGATTTCTTAATTCAGTTTTAGAAGGATCATCGTTTGCCGATTGGTTAAAATACCAGGTAGAAATTAAGGTTTGTGATTTTTGAAGAATAAAATTGTATTCTTTTAAAGCGGAAACTGAAGGAGTTACCTGCCCTACAACGGAATCAGTTTGTTGTTTACTTTTGGTGATGGTTACAATTGTGAAAATAAAAGCAACAAGGGTTAGTAGAAGCAAAACGCCAAAACCTGTTCCTATTTTTCTTCCAATCGAAAATCTTATTGCCATACAAAAGCCTGGTTGTTATTTATTTAAGGCCTCTTTCTTTTGCTTGAACTCATTTGCTTTTTCTTCATCTAATAAAGCGGAGTAAATTCCCTGCAAACTTTCTAAAGCTTTTTCTGCTTTTGGGTCCAACTCATAAACCTTGATCATAAAAGGCAATGATTGCTTAAATAATTTTTTGGCATTTTCCTGTATAACATCCAACTGAGCAAGGTCAACATCGTAATCCATCATTCGCATTAAGGTTGCGCCCTGATTATAATATAAAATACCAAGATTTATATTTGCGCTTATGTTTTTGTTATCTAATTCAAGAACTTTTAAAAGGGCTGTTTTCGCAATATCACCATATTTCTGGTTGAAATTGTTCTTCATGTACATATCCGCAAAAATACTACCGGTTGTGTTGAAGTATTCTATATCCTTTTGTTTAAAGTCAAAATTTGGATTGACAATCGCCGTATATTTTTTATACTTTAAATAAAACTGTTCTGATCTTGTGTTATTTAAAGAATCCTGAAGTAATATGGTGCTTATTTTATAGTAGGTAGCGGCCCCGTTTTTAACAAAAGCATTATTGTTCTCCAAATAACCTTTTGCAGAATCCAACTTCATAGAAATTAAAGCGGAAGCCATTGATGTATCCAGTAAGTGAACTTTAGAAATATTAGCCGGGCCTGTTTGTTTGTAGGTTTGAAGATAAGCGTATGATCTAATGTGCCATGAAGCCGGATCACTGTTAGTTTCATGGTGAACAATAACCTTTTCAAGCATTGGTATTGCTTGCTCATAATTTTTTTCATTACAAAGTTTTTGGGCATCAAATAAAAGATCCGTTTGCGCATATTGCTTATGGCAGACAACCAACATTAAAAAGCAAAGGAAGCTCTTTATGTAATTATATGATTTTAAAACTGTTAACACTCTCTATACAAATTTACTAAATTATTTAATCAACTGCAATAGCTAAACCATTCAATCCATCCCCGGTTTTAAGTCCGCCTTTTTTTGCATTATTTTGGCTATACTCAAATGCCTGTTTATTATCTGCAACAACAAAGTTAATAGCAGCCCCAAGCTTAGCCAATCCTGCTTTTTCTGTTACAATAAGTGTTCCATTTCCTTTATATTTTGCGCTTGCATCCTTTAATAAATCAGATGATTCGCTTAATAAATATATAATATGAGGTTTAATAGAAGGATCGAGTGCGGAAGTGTTTTTTATTTCCAGTTTTTGGTTACCTACCTGCTTGGAAGAAGCCATTTTATTTAACTCCTGGCTTAAATTGGCATTGGTACCAACAATTTGTATAATAAAGTTCCCCGATTTCATTTTTTCGGGCCAATCGAATAATTTGGTGAAATTATATAAGAATACAGCTTTCCTTTTGGCATTCGTATCATAGTTCTGCATTTTGCTGAAACTAAGACTTGAAAAAGCCAAGGTAAATAATATGCTGTATTTTATTAAGTTTTTCAATTAACCGGTCAGTAAAACAAATAGTCTGCCATAGATCTACAACCAACAAATATAACATTATCAAAATAGTAAACAAAGTAAATTTTTGTTTAAAACTATAATTTCAAATAGATTATATTTATGGTTCTTAACGCAAAGTGATTTACAACGAAAAATATAATCATTACTCTGATAACGAATTAATTACGGAGTATAAGAACACAAGAAATAACGTGTTTGTAGGGATATTATATAAACGTTATTCGCATTTGGTTTTAGGGCTTTCGTTAAAATATCTTAAAGATGTGGATGAGGCCAAAGATGCCGTCATGCAAATCTTTGAAAAACTACTGACCGACCTTCTAAAACATAATATTGAATATTTTAAGAGTTGGTTATATACCTTATCCAAAAATCATTGTTTGATGATTTTAAGGACCAAGCAAACTAAACTCAGAAAAGAGAT
>JANPOX010000628.1:0-2798 GCA_031428235.1 Bacteroidia bacterium
TACCGCCTAAAAAATCGTAGTTCGCTCTCTTTATTCATATTATATTTATTGCACTATTAGGTATAAATGAGTGCTTCGCAATTCGCCAACAACAGCCGCACAATTACCAACGTATGATAAATGTGCTACTAAATGATGCAAACTTTTATTATTTTTATAAAAGCTATAAACATAAATGAAATTAATTCTCTATAATAGCTGAACCTATTACTATTTCAATGCGTTGAGTGAATCCTAACTAGGCATTTTTATCAAATTCAATTTCATCACCTTTTTCGATTTTATCGGCAGGCTTTTCTAATGGTAGAGTGAAGTAAAAGGATGATCCTTCACCTTCAATGCTTTCTACCCAAATTTCACCGCTATTTTTTTCAAGTAATCCTTTGACCAGCAATAGTCCAATGCCTGCCCCCTTATTTTCTTTTCTTGCTTTTGAAAGAGAACTAATTTGCGGAGTAAAAAGCTTTTCCTGTATTTCTTTAGACATCCCAATCCCATTATCTTTTATCTGAACAACCATTCTGTCTTCACTTATTTTTGCTGTAATTTCTATATCACCACCTTTATTGGAATGTTTAATTGCATTTGACACTATATTTTGAAGAACAGAAAGCAACATTTTTTCATCGGCGAATACATTTGCATTTTCTTCAATCTCATGATGGAGATTGATGGTATTTACCGAAGCTGTTTCTTTTAAAGTCTCAAAAACTTTATTGACGTATTTTGAGAGTTGAATTTTAGCAGGTGTAAAAACATCCGATGCATATTTGATTCGTGCCCATTCAACCAGGTAGTCTAACATATTCAATTCATCTGTTGAAGCTTTATGCAATTGCTCAAGTAGTTCTTTAACTGCTTCAGGTTTCATTTTTTCAAAGTTTTCTTTTAGGTAGTTCGTGCCTTGTATTATCCCAGCCAGCGGACTCCTTAAATCATGAGAGAGAATTGCCAAAATACTTTCTTTGTGAGTGTTAAGCTCTTCAAGTTCTTTTACATACTTTTTAATAGCTTCTTCAGTATTCTTTCTTTCTGTTAAATCCCGCAGAATCTTAACATACCCTAATAATTCTCCCTCTAAACCTGTGAACGGAAAAACAAGCCCATAAGCATAGAATTGGCTACCGTCTTTACACACATGCCACCTGTTATCAACTGCCCGTCCTTCTTTTATAGCGTTATCAATTTCAGTTTTCGGAACACCGTTTTTCTTATCTTCTTCCGTAAAAATAATATCAAAGGGCTGTCCAACAGCTTCTTCTGTTGTATATCCAAATATTGTTTCTGATCCTGAACTCCAGCTATTAATATTAAATTCCTTATCAAGGGTAAATATTGAATAGTCCTGCAAGCTATCAATTAACTGGCTGTAAAATTCAGCCGTTGGTACATACTGATTTTTAAGAACTTTCTCTTTAGGTTTTTCTTTTTTCATGATGAATTTGTTAGAAGCAAAGAATCTTCTTTTTAAACATTTGTTTTTGTTGAAGGTAATACTATCGTAGAGCAATAGTATTGTAATATTCATAAGAAAATTTAAAAAAATAATACAAATGTGTTTATATAAAAGCCAATGAAATAGTGTATGACGAAAACATTACTTCATGCGGACAGAACTTTCTGTTTGTAGATTCAGGTTGTTTTTGTAAAAATAAAAACAGATATTTCTACAAACATTTTATCTAATGAAACCAACCAATTGGCCTTTGGCATTACAACCTTTATTGGATAAATACCAAGAATAAAAACATCCTTTAGATTTTAAAACACACACCGACTATTTTTAATGGTGATTCTTTCTGTGAAGGATTCTGACAAATACAACAATTTACTGGCTCCGGGTTTGTTCAAAGAATTTCCTAATTTAAAAGTATTGGCAAATTCTATTATAGAATCATTGATTTTTTATATTTCTAAGATTCGCAATTTTGGGAATAATGCCAAATTAATCCTCCAGATTGCTAAAACTTTAAAGGCGGATAAAAACATTCCTTTAACGATGTCGGGTAATCGGATCTTTATGGTATTGTTAAAAGATCGACAAAAAAATAACTGTCAAAATGAATTTAGTACCAACTAAATAGGGTTCACTCAAAAAGTCAATTTTACTTTTTATTTTCTTTTTGCTTGGCAAAAAAGAAACAAAAACCCAATCCGCCACCTGGCGGACAACTCCAATTTTTTATCGCTCAAAAAGCCTCCGCAATACCGCCTAAAAAATCGTAGTTCGCTCTCTTTATTCATATTATATTTATTGCACTATTAGGTATAAATGAGTGCTTCGCAATTCGCCAACAACAGCCGCTCAATTACCAACGTATGATAAATGAGCTACTAAATGATGCAAACTTTTATTATGTTTTTTATAAAAGCTATGAACATAAATGAAATTAATTCTCTATAATAGCTGAACCTATTACTATTTCAATGCGTTGAGTGAATCCTAACTAGGCATTTTTATCAAATTCAATTTCATCTCCTTTTTCGATTTTATCGGCAGGCTTTTCTAATGGTAAAGTAAAGTAAAAGGATGATCCTTGACCTTCAATACTTTCAACCCAAATTTCACCACTGTTTTTTTCAAGAAAACCTTTCACTAAAAGTAAACCAATACCGGCACCTTTATTTTCTTTTCTTGCTTCTGAAAGGGATTTAATTTGAGGAGCAAATAACTTATCCTGAATTTCTTTAGACATTCCAATGCCATTATCCTTTATCTGCACAACCATACTGTCTTCATTTATATTAGCAGTAATTTATATATCACCACCTATATGAGAATGTTATATCGCATTTGA
>JANPOX010000629.1:0-1976 GCA_031428235.1 Bacteroidia bacterium
TCCAAACAGGATTACAAAATTGATTTTAATGATATTGTTAATGTCCGGATTTTTTCAAATGACGGATTTAAAATTGTCGATTTAGCAAATTCTTCTCAAGTAACCAGATTTATTGAATTGGATTATATTGTTAATCGGGACGGTACATGTAAATTACCCCTAGTTGGAAGAACGAAACTTGCCGGACTAAGCGTACGGGAAGCAACCGAATTTCTGGAACAGATTTATGCCGATTATTACGTAAAGCCTTTTGTCTATTTGTCAGTTACGAACAAACGTGTGATTGTTTTTCCAGGAAGTGGAGGTGCAGCAAAAGTTTTAAACCTATCAAATAATAACACAACTGTTATTGAAGCTTTAGCCTTAACAGGCGGTATCTCTGAGGATGGTAAAGCATATAAGGTAAAATTAATTAGAAATCAGGATAACCAACCACCTAAAGTATATTTAATGGACCTATCAAAAATTGAAGGCATTGCCGTAGGAAATACGGTTGTATTAGCTCATGATATCATTTACGTAGAACCTAGATATAGATTGGCAAGAACATTAGTAGGTGAAATAACACCAATTGTTACTTTAATTAGTACAACGTTCTTACTTTATTCCCTGACAGCTAGGACAAGATGATACAACCCCACGGTGATAATTCCATCGATAAATACAGAGACCGGGTTTCTAAATTCAGTAGTGAACTTGATTTAGGATTAGTTATTTACATCGTTAAAAGAAGTTTATGGTTTGTTGTAGCTTTCTTTATTATTAGTTTGGCAATTGCTGCCGTTTATTTAAGATATAGTCAACCGGAATATCAATCATCTACTATCATACAGATTAATGAGAATAATAAGGCATCTGAAGTATTACAGATGACTAAGTTTGATGGCGGAGATAATAAAATTGCAGAGGCTATTGAACAAATCCGCTCGAGAATATTTTTAAGAAGAGTTGTAGAGAAATCCGATATACGGGTTAGCTATTTTAACGAAGGAACATTTAAAAATAACGAATTATATGTATCATCCCCTTATCTGATAAAATTCAATATTAAACGCAATGCAATTTACGGTGCTAAAATTTATATTGATTTTAATAACACTAATACCGGGCAATTAACCTATAATGTAGAAGGTAAAAATTATAATGTTCCTTTTACAACTTTTAACGTCGTAAATACACCCTATTTTGAATTAAGCATTTCTCCCAATTCCAATATTGAAAAACAAAATTTATCTTCTCAATTAACAGCCAACAATAAATCTTATTTTATTATCAGTGATATTGATAATGTCACTTCCAATTTACAATCAAAAATTGATATCAAATTAATAAATGAAGCTGCAAGAACCATACAAATAAAAATAACTGACATAAACCCTCAAAAATCCAAAGATCTGGTAAACCTCATCTCAAAAGAATATTTGCAATTTGATGTGGAACGAAAAAGTGAGAGCTCAAAAAGTATTATTGCCTTTATTGACGGGCAATTGGATATTGTTTATAGCGATTTAAAATCTACGGAAAACAATCTTCAGGAATTCAGAAAAGTTCATAATTATACTATTAAAAATGAAGTTGTTGATCCGAACTTAATTCGTTTAACTAAAATTGAGGATGACATGCTAAAAGTTGAACTCGATGAAAAAATCCTCGCCGAACTACAACAAAACATTTTAAAGAACAAAAGCATCGATACCTACCAACTCATTTCTTTGATCTCAGGAACTGAATATGAAAATGCGATCAAAGAGTATACACAAAACATTCAGAAACTATTATTGGAGAAAGAAACCCTGTTATACATGGTTACTCCAAGTAGCGAAAACGTAAAGCAAATAAATTACAGTATTGAAATACAAAAAAACCTTTTAATTGAAACGATCAATGCTGTACGTTTAAAATACAAATCAAAATATACAAGCTTAACCCAAAAATATTCTGAATATAAAAGTAAAAATGTAAATAACCCGGATGAA
>JANPOX010000630.1:0-1905 GCA_031428235.1 Bacteroidia bacterium
TAAAACGGTAATTCCGGCATTAATCAGGATTAGCTCATTGCCAATTTCATAAGTGGTCATGGTTTTTACAACATAATTAGCCAGGACATAAGTTACAACCGGGGCAATGATACAAACAACCGGTACCAGTTTATCATTTAAATGCTGTTTGGTAAATAAACCGATTGCAAATAAACCTAATAACGGACCGTAAGTGTAGCCCGCCAACATTAAAATAGTATCAATAATGGCCCGTTGATTCAATACATCAAAAATGATAATGACCAGCCACATCAACACAGCAAAACCAATATGAATGTAGGTTCTTCTTTTCGATTTTTGCGCTTCCGTTAAGGTTGTATTCCTGTCGTACTCCAACATATCAATATAAGTAGATGTTGTTAAAGTAGTAAGAACACTATCTGCACTGCTAAATGTGGCCGCAGTTAAACCAATGATAAAGATTAATCCGGCAAACATACCAAGATGATTCAGAGCCAGATTCGGGAATACTTTATCGGTGATTACTTTTCCTGTCTCCATATTCATAGGCAGATCGATGGCTGCATGAGCATAATACTGATACAACAATACTCCTAATGACAAAAAGAAAATATTCACGATCACCATCACAATGCTAAACCAGAAAATATTTTTTTGAGCATCACCCAAGGATTTACAGCTCAGGTTCTTTTGCATCATATTCTGGTCAAGACCCGTCATGGCTACTGCAATGAAAATACCACCGATAAACTCTTTCACAAAAAAGTTAGATTTATGCCAGTCCCAGAAAAATGTTTTGGAATATTCTGAATTCGCAATATTGGAAACAGCCTGTCCGAAACCAATATCCATTTTATGAATGATGAGCGCAATGGAAATGACTACGCCCAATACCAAAAACAACGATTGAAACGTATCTGTCCATACCAGCGTTTTAATTCCTCCTTTGTAGGTATATAATAACATTAAAGCTAAAATTACTGATACGCTTAACCAAAAAGGAACATGCACACTTTCTATCCTGTCAAATACAAAAAACTGAATCACACCGGCAGCTAAATACAATCTTCCTGAAGCACCTAAAATACGGGACAATATAAAAAAGAAAGAGCCGGTTTTTTGCGTATGTCTTCCAAATCGTGTTTCTAAATAGGTGTAAATAGACACAAGGTTCATCTTGTAATAAATAGGCAATAACACCTTGGAAATGATGAAATAGCCAACGAAATATCCCAGTACTAATTGTAAATAAGAAAAATTAGCGGTTCCTACTTTACCCGGAACTGAAATATAAGTGACGCCGCTTAATGAATCCCCGATCATCCCAAAAGCAACCGCATACCAGGGTGAAGCATGATTACCCGAAAAATAACTCTCGGCCGTTGAATTTTTAGAGGTTAAATAGGCGATTAGTAATAATCCGCCAAAATATAATGCGATACATGTAATAATGAGGGTTGGTGACATATACTAAAGATAGATTCAAGACAGGTTAATTTTGTATTAAAAAAATCTTATTTTAAATACCGAATCGTTAATATCTTTTAACAGCCGAAACTTTTCCTAAATCGCTATTAATAGCCATTTTTTATTACCTTGGAGCCATAAAATTATTATGCAAGACATCATAGCTAAAATACCTCGCGAAGCTATATTAAGCGAGTTAACTAAAGATCGCTACATACGTAAAACTAATAACGGTGATAATGAAATATATATTATCACCCATCATAATTCCCCAAATGTTATGCAGGAAATCGGCCGTTTGCGTGAAGTTAGTTTCAGGCATGCCGGCGGCGGAACCGGACTTGCTTGTGATCTCGATGAATTTGATACCGGACCTCATCCCTACCAACAATTATTAGTTTGGAATCCCGAAGATCAGGAAATCGTTGGTGCTTACCGTTTCATTTTATGCAGAGA
>JANPOX010000631.1:0-3464 GCA_031428235.1 Bacteroidia bacterium
CAAAAAAATAACAATTGAAAAGTAAACTTTAAACATAGAAAAAAGCCGTTCAGAAATATATATCTGAACGGCTTTCTTTTTTAACAAATTTACTTTTTCAAAAATCTCCTGTCACTTAACGCTAACAAAAATGCTTCCAAATCCAGTTTTTCCTGTTCAGTTAAGTTTAATGGCTTTGCCAATAGTGTATCTCGGTTAATTGAGTTTGAAATAACTTTATCAGGCTGATCATAATAATCAATCACTTCCCTTAATGTTTTAAACATACCATTATGCATGTATGGTTTAGTGATAGCTACATTTCTTAAACCCGGTACCTTAAAGCTTCCTATGTCTACCGGATCATCACTAATAATATAACGACCACTATCATTCAACTCTTTACCGTTGAACAGCCCAATATTTTTAAAATCATCATTGGTAAAATCTGGTCCGAAATGACAATCAAAACATTTTCCTTTCTCATTAAAAATAATTTGTCCGCGTTTAGCAGAAACAGAAAACAAAGTGGTATCCTTTCCATTCTGATATAAATCAAAAGCAGATTGATTGGTTTCCAGCGTTCTTTCAAATGCTGCAATTGCTTCTACCAGGTTTTGTTTATTGACTGGCGCACCAAAAATTTTTGCAAAAAATGCTCGGTATTGTTTATGGTTATTTAATTTTCTAACAATCACCGATAAAGGAATATCCATTTCAACGGGGTTTTCCATCGGGCCACCCGCTTGTTCTTCCAAAGTTTCGCTTCTTCCATCATGAAAATAAAAATTACGTGCCGACATGTTCATAGAACTTGGTGTATTCCGGCCACCTTTTACACTATCCACACCGAAACTAAAAGGCACGTTATCTGCAAAAGCAAATTGTGGTTTATGACAGGAGGCGCAACTGATCTGCTCACCTCTTGAAAGAATGGAATCATGAAATAACAATTCACCTAACTCTTCAACAGAATTTGGTTCCTTTAGTACTTTCTCGTGGTGGTTATTCTCTCCACAGGAAAAACCAATAATCAATAAAACTAATAAAAAAGTAATCCACACAATTTTCATAGTTCAAATATAATTTAATATGGATTCAAAAGCCTGTTTATATTGATAATTCTGATTTGTAATGAATAACCGAGATTGCAAAAAAACCGATAGATGGAGGAATAAACCTTTTATGTATAAAATATCCAAAACTCAGTAAAAATGATTATTTTTCGTGATATGGAGCATGAACATATAGCCGAACAAAAAACAGTTAATCCTTTCCCTTTCAGCAACCTTTTTCTTTTAAAAGGCTATGTAACAGGTAAAAATGATTTCTGGTGCTACTTAGTGGGAATTAGTGCGGCATTTTTAGGATACTTGGTTTTTCAGTTAATAATGATTCTTCCTTTAATGAACCTTGCCATGAATAATGGCGTGAGTTTCGGCGAAATAACCCAAAACCCAAACATCCTGTTTAATCCTGAAATAGTTGGAATCAATAAATCCTTTCTACTTGCATTAATGATGGGTATGTTTGTATTCAGCCTGTTGTTTTTATGGATGGCTCTAAAATTCATTCAAAACAAAACATTGACTTCTATCATCACAGGTTTTGAAAAGATCCGGTGGAAACGTTACTTTTTTTCGTTTGGCCTTTGGGGTTCTTTAATTACTATTTTAACAATTGCCACTTATTTATTTTCTCCCCAAGATATAGAGCTCAGATTTAATGCAAGTCAATTTGCAATATTAGTAGTAGTTGCTTTTATTTTCATTCCAATTCAAACAGCCACCGAAGAGCTTATATTCAGAGGTTATTTGATGCAGGGTTTTGCCTTAGTATTTAAAAATGGTATTATTCCTTTGATCATTACTTCTGTTTTATTTGGATTAATGCATGCTTCTAATCCTGAAGCCAAAGCACATGGTTTAATAATCATGATGCCATATTATATATTATTCGGTGCTTTTTTAGCCACTATTACCTTATTGGATCAAGGCTCCGAATTGGCTATGGGGATACACTGTGCTAATAATTTATTCTCCAGTTTATTGGTATGCTCAAAAAACTCTGTGCTGCAAACAGATGCTATTTTTTATACAAGTGTTGAAGATCCCGGTTCAGAATTTTTAATCTGGCTTATTTTAGCAGCTATCTGTTTTTTTGTTCTTTTTAAGAAATACAAACTCTCTAACTGGAAACTGCTCATCCGTTAATCAACATATTACTATGAAAAAAATTCTTTTTTTTATCTCAACTTTGTTCAATGTCAATAGCCTTTGTGCTGATGGCGACTATCATTACTTTGTTGATCTGACATCAGTAAAAAACGATAAACTTACTATCAAGTTAACACCGCCCGACATTAACGAAAATGAAACTGTTTTTATGTTTCCTTCTATGGTTCCTGGAACTTATGACGTTTATGATTTTGGAAGATTTGTTTCGAATTTTAAAGCAGAAGGAAAAGACGGAACAATAATTAAGATTGAAATCCTTGATAAAAACTCCTACAAGCTTTCTCCGGCCAATGCCATTAAAGAGATAAGCTATGATGTAGAAGACACCTGGGATACAGAAATTAAAGAAAAAATTGTGTTTGAACCCGGTGGTTCAAATATAGAAGAAGGAAAAAACTTTTGCCTGAACACACATTGTTTTTTTGGCTATTTCAAAACAAAAATAGAAGCAAAATTTATCCTTGAAGTTACCAAACCAAAAGGTTTTTATGCATCAACCAGTTTAACTGAACTCAAATCAGGAGATACTAAAGATGTGATATCTGTTTTCAATTACCATAGCCTGGTTGATTCCCCAATCATGTACACACAACCTGATACAACCACCATTCAAATTGGTAAGTCACAGGTATTGATCTCTGTATATTCACCAAACGGTGTTATTACTTCTGACTTTATAGCACGCAATTTAAAAGAATTGTTGTTTGCGCAAGCCGAGTATTTAGGAGGCGAACTACCAATCGACAAATATGCTTTCCTGTTTTATTTCACAGATAAAGTTTCTTTGAGTGGCTCATCAGGAGCTTTAGAACACTCCTACTCTTCTTTTTATTATTTGCCTGAAGCAGACACTTTAGCCATAGCCCAGGAAGTAAGAGATGTATCCGCTCATGAATTTTTTCACATTGTCACTCCGTTAAACATTCACTCTAAAGAAATTGGAGAATTTGATTTCAATAATCCACAAATGAGCAAGCACCTTTGGTTATATGAAGGGTTAACAGAATACGCTGCTCATCATATGCAGGTAAAAACTGGCCTGATTGAATATGATACTTTTTTTGATGTAATGATTGGAAAAATGCAAAATGCCAGAGAAAATTATAACGATACGCTTCCTTTTACGGTAATGAGCAAATATGCGCTTGACAAGTATAAGAAACAATATAATAATGTATATGAAAAAGGTGCTTTAATTGGTATGTGCCTCGACATCATGCTGCGTTATTATAGTAACGGAAATTATGG
>JANPOX010000632.1:0-3785 GCA_031428235.1 Bacteroidia bacterium
GAACTGGCGTAGCTTTCCTGAATTTTGGAATATGAAAATATTCTCTGAAGAGTATCAAGTTTCCCATTACTATAATTATATGCCGCGACAGTCCCACTTAATTCTTCAATACAGTATGCATATTTGCCATTTGGATGAAAAGTAAAATGCCTTGGCCCACCTCCTAAAGCTGTCTCAACTGTATAATTGTCTACTTTTGATAGAGGTTGAGTACTGCTCGTATCAAATTTAAATGTTCTTATTTTGTCCCCTCCAAGATCAGGGAAATATATGAAATCATTCTTGGGTGAAAACACGGTTGAATGTATATGAGCTTTATCCTGTCTTGTTTTATTTATACTGCTATCTGTAAATTGAATGTTTTGGGAGTATGGATTTATAGAACCATCAGCATTCGTATTAAATACTGTAACGTTACCCTCAGTATAGTTTCCATTAATAATGAAATTGTTGGTCTTATCAATTGTCAGATAGACTGGATTTTCGCCACCGCAAGATTGTTTATTGATAAAACTTATTTTACCCGATATGCTATCAATTTTAAATGCCGATACATTTCCATTTTGGGGCAACTTCGATTCAGTACAAGCATACAGATATTTTCCATTGGCAGAAACGGTTAAAAACGAAGGATTAACCAAGTTATTACCTGTAGCCAATCGTTTTAGCATACCCGAAACGGAATTAAATTCATAAACATAAATTCCGCTATCGGGTTTCCCTGCCGTATAAGTGCCAACAAAAAGCAAGGTCTTAGGGCTTTTCTGTGAAAACAGAATATTAATATTTAGTATGGAAATGAGGAAAAATAGAAGCGTCGTTTTCATTTTCACTTTCCTTATTTCCTCGTCTTAATATTCATTATTAAATTCTCTATTTTTAAAAGCCAAATAAAGAGATCCGGCAATCGATAAGAATAGTAAGATAGAACCAATCAAAGCAATAGTATTACCCACTTTATAAATAGTTGGTTCAAATTTGTATTCAATGGTATGATTACCAGCCGGAATTTCCATGCCCCTTAATAAATAATCAACACAGGTATATGATGTTAAAGTGCCATCAATGTATGCGTTCCATCCCTTAGGGTAATAGATTTCAGAAAATACAGCAAACTCTTTACTTTTGGTTTTTGTTTCATAAACCAAGTGATTTGGCTTATATGACGTTAATGTGATCTGTCCTTCTCCGCTATAACTATCATTTGCTGTTATTGATGCTTTATTTTTTTGTTGAATAAAAGCCTCGATCTTTGTGTTTGCATTATATAAACTAACAATTTCTGAATCGGCATTTGCAACTGTTTTTATTTTTTTAACTAACCAAGCATTTCCGTTAGTTTGTGGGTTTGTAATAGCTAAGGGATAATCTTTACCAGGATAAATAATGTATTTTGTATTAAGCATATTTAATACTGGCAATTGTGTGGTTAAAACATTCATCGAAGAATCATTATCAACACTTCGTAAACCGTTAGAAAATAGATCCATTTCTTTGAATAGGTGGAAACTAATTAATTCATCATATTTTTTTAATTTTGCACCATGGTATCCTCCAATTGATTTATGATGATAAGATGTCGTAGCATCCATAAAAGGATTAACCGCTAAATTTAAAACCCTGTAATCTAAACTTTTATCTTGTAAAATTTCTTCATCGGCTTTCGTAGTTGCAAAAGCTGATTGTTGTTGTGATTTTGAAATAAAATTACTATTGTTTAAATAGCGTGTGGCAACAGGCCACAAATCGGCAACAATACAAACACCCATTATTGCCAGCAATATTTCAGATTTAATTTTTTTAATTAAAAATAGAAATAAACTCATTGCAGCTAAAGCAATAAATATAAAGGAACGCAAGGCATCACTTTTAAAAATATGAATCCTTGCTTTTTCTAAATTTGCTAAATAAGAAGGTACAAATTGTGATATTTGTGCGTCACTAGCGCCACTTTGTTTATACTGTTGAGTTATATTTAACTCTTCGTTGGGTGGTGAAAAAGTATTTATCGCGTTTGGTATCAAATATCCAATAAAGCAAAAACCGCCTACGATTATTAAAGATATAAGAAGAACTTTTTTTAAGTCAAATACTTTATCAATAAATTTTAATTTAATTGACTCATTCTTATTTGACATTTTAATAAACTTATCTAAGGTCAAAATTGCAAATAATGGAAGTGTTAATTCTGCAATAATTAAAATCATAGACACTGCTCTAAATTTATTATAGCCCGGTAAATAATCTAAAAAAAGACTACTAAAACCCATAAAAAATTTACCCCATGACAGCATCATACATAAAATAGTTGCTATAAGCAGAGGCCATTTTAAAATATGATCAACAATAAACAACCCTAAAAAAGCTAGGAAAATAACAATAGCTCCAATGTAAACAGGCCCACTTGTACCACCTTGGTCGCCAAAATAAGAATCTCCATTAGCAACTTGTTCTCTCATCTGTGAATCAACACTTTTGAGCGCATCCCTATCAACATTACCAATAGCTGATGTACCACCTCCTTTAAAGTTAGGAATTAAAAAAGTAAAAGTTTCCCAAATGCCATGACTGTATTGCACTGCATAATTTTTATCTAATCCAGATGTTCTGTTTTCTTTATTGCTTTGTAAATTAGCATCAATAGTTAGTTCCGTTTTACCACGTGTAGAATAATTAGCATACTCATTTGTTGCTAATAAACTGCCAGCATTAGGTAAAAAACCAACAATACATGCAAAAACAAAAATCGCTACACCAATAAAAAAAGGTTTAATGTTTTTTTCTTTTATTGATTTTATAAAATAAGCAATAAGGATTAATCCAAAAATCATAAAACCATAATAAGTAATTTGTACATGGTTTGCGTTTAATTCCAGCGCCAAAAATAAGGTAGACAAAGCAAAACCGAGCCAGTACTTTTGTCGCATTAACAAAATAATTCCACCTAAAATTGGTGCTAGATAACTAATGGCATTTGCTTTTGAGTTGTGCCCCACTTCCAATATAATAAAAAAGTATGATGAAAATCCGTAAGCCAAAGCACCTATAAATGCGAGCCATGGGTTTATCTCTAAACAAAGTAATAAAATAAAAAAACCCAGAAAACACATAAAAATATAGCCACTTGGATGAGGCATATATAAATGCAAGAATGAATCTATTTTACTAACCCAATTACTAGGATAAAGCGTGGAGACTTGGTATGCTGGCATTCCGCCAAACATGGAGTTTGTCCAAAGTGCTTCAGCGTTTTGAGTTTCTCTAAAATCTACTAACTCCTTACTCATACCCCTATACTGGGTAATATCTGATTGGTTAATTACTTTACCGGAATATAATGGTTTGAAATAAATTAAAGTTATGATGGCAAATGTTAGTACTGCCAATATATACGGTAGGTTCTTTTTAAAATTCATAATAATAGCTTGCTCTAAACAAATATAGTAATTATCCGAATTTCGAGTGTGAAGAGGTAGTTTAAGATACTACAATTTATCGGTTAGTATGATTTAAGATCTGTCAAAACTATTCTACTTTCAGACACTTTGTAAAGTTAAAGATTGATTTTTCATTCATTTGATTACATCCGCACCTAATTGTGGCTAAGTGCAATATTTTGCAATTATGAGAAGTTTAGTTGAGATGTTTTAAGAAACTTAGAGAAGATTTAGTCTGAAATTAATCGGGGATTTATTGGGGATGATTCCGGGGCGACTACGGAACGTTTGAAATGCTTGCGCATTTATTCCGGTGTTTTCGGGGATTTTCCGAAGTTTATTAGGGGA
>JANPOX010000633.1:0-2457 GCA_031428235.1 Bacteroidia bacterium
CCGTTATTGTTAAACTCCACTTTATCGGCTAAATTTTTCATTAAAAAAACACCGCGTCCATTTGGTTTGTCGATGTTTAAAGGATCCGTAGGATCTGGTAAGCTTGCATGATCAAAGCCTGCGCCTTCATCTGCTACTGAAAATCGAATGTTGTTATCTCCGGATTCAAATCCTATTTTGATTTGTTTTTCGGGATTCCCCTGATTGCCGTGGTACATAGCGTTATTGACAGCTTCTGTCACAGCAATTAAAATATTACCATAACTATCTTCATTCACATTAAACACATCACACACATCTTCTACTAAACGTTCTACTAATCTTATATTGTCAGATGAGGACGTAATGTGCAGTTTTTCTCCTTTAGCTGGTATCATTTTACGCTGTTAAAATATTCATTTACTTTTTGTTTATAATAAGGGGTTAAACTCGGCGAAACCGTATTCAACAACTCCAGTTCTTTTTCTCTCAGTCTTTTATACTCTAAAAATTGTGTAGGGTTACTTAAAATTTCATTTTTTGCCTCATTACTCTTTCTTTTTTCATCCTGTTCACGTTCACGCTCAGCTTTTTCGCTTTCTAAAAGTTTAGTAATGATGTCTTGTTGGCGTTTCATGGTTTCCTGAGTAATTTGTCGGTTAACAATATCCTTTTCAGTTTGTTCCATTAACTCTGCCAGATTACCACCAGGGTTTGAACCGCCGTCTTTTTTAATTTTATCCATCATCTGCTGCATCTGGCGCCTTAACGCTTCCTGCTGTGCGGCCATTTTAGCTAATTGTTCGCTCATTCCCTGACCTTGCGTTCCCGGCATCATTCCTTGTTGCCCTTGCTGTCCCATGCCGCCTTGTCCACCCGGTTTTTGTCCGCCTGGCTTTTCTCCGGGTTTATTACCTGGCTTTTGTCCTCCGGATTTTTGGCCTTGTTCCAAAGCTTTTTTAAGATCTTCCAGTTGCTTGTTCAACTGTTGCTGCATTTGTTTCATGGTAGCCATGCTTGGTTTTCCATCTCCCGGTTTTTGTCCGGGTTTACCGGAACTTGGTTTTTGCCCTTTTCCCGGTTTTTTGCAACTGCCATTTCCTGGTTTTCCTTCTTTGGATTCTTTCGCTTGTTGCTGCATTTTTTCAAGACTTTCATTTAAAATCAGTGCCAGATTATTAATCGAAGTCATGGAATATTGCATGCGCATTTGCGCATTGGATTGCATGCGCTCCGCTAATTCAGAAACGGCTTTTCCCATATTCATATTTATGGATGAAATTTCTCTATTAACAATCGCACTGATTGCAGGCACACGTTTACTCAAAGCCAATAAACTATCTTCTATGATTTTGGAATCATCCTGTAATTTTTTTTGTGTTTGTGTAATCTTTAAATACTGAGGGTTGTCAACTTTTAATTTTGCTAATTGTCCCATCAAATCTTCCTGTGCAAAAGAGAGGTTTAATAAATTCTCAAGAATTTGGCGAAGTGTCTGCATATCTTCTTCCTGTTCTTCCTTCTCCATTTTGTCCATGGCTTTTTGCATCTGCTCTTTCATCTCCTGCATTTTATCAGAAGCCTGCTTTTGAGATTTGGAAGCATTCTTTTTACTATTCTGATTTAACTGCTCAGAACTTTTTTCCATTTCCTTACTTATCTCATTTTGCTTTTCTTCAGTTTTAGGAATATCATTGGGTTGTTCCAAAGCAGCATTTTTTTCCTGCATTTCTTTCAGGTCTTTTTTCAGATCTTCAAATTGCTTATTTAATTCGTCTTGCTTTTTTTCTAACTCTTTATTGGATTGTTCTTTATCTGAACCATCAGATTTCTTTTCATCTTTTTTGTCTTTATTATCCTGATTCTCTTTAGTCCCTTCTTTCTCTTTGGTCTCTTTATTTCCTTCAGTTTCTTTCTTCAATTCATCCTGTTTGTTTTTCAACTCATCCAGTTTATCAATGGCTTGTTGCATTTTTTGCTCCACTTCCATTTGCTTAAATGCTTCCAAAGTTCTGTCAAGTTCTTTCTCCATATCTTTATTAGAGAGTTTCAATTCTTCTAGTTTTTGTTGCACCTGATTTTTGTCAAGCTTATCCATGAGCTTGTTCAACTCATCAAATAGTTTTTTCATTTCCGGAGTCATGATATTCTCAAACAATTGCTCGAGCTGTTTTTGTTTCTCTAATAACGATTCATCGGGTGGAGTAAATTCCTGTTGTTGTTGATTATTGAGTTGATTTTCCTGCTTGGCTTCTTCTATTTTATTTTTTAGTTCATTTTGTTTTTTAAGAATATCCTCCAGTTTTTTCTTTTCCTCATAACCCATTTGTTTTTTCTCGGTCAGTTTTTTGCCGAGGTCATTAAAGTATTTTTGAAGATCTTTGGCATTTTTTATGCCATCATCAATGTATTTAATTATATCCGAAATATTTTTATCTGTGGCAACGTTCATTTAATAAATCGATTGAGCTTTAAATA
>JANPOX010000634.1:0-4487 GCA_031428235.1 Bacteroidia bacterium
AGCGGTTCTCATTCCATCGGCATGGGATATTTATTGATCCGTACAGGTTTACAAAAGCAAGTCATTTGTGGCGGTGCCCAGGAAGTAAACCCCTATACTTTTGGAAGTTTTGATGGATTGAGTGCTTTTTCCATTCGCGAAAACGAACCCACTAAAGCGTCTCGTCCGTTTGATAGAGACCGGGACGGATTGATACCAAGTGGTGGGGCAGCAACAGTAATTCTAGAAAGTTTAGAATCTGCACAACAACGCGGAGCAACAATCTTAGCTGAAGTAGTTGGTTATGGTTTTTCAAGTAATGGTGATCACATCAGCAATTCAAGTGTTGACGGACAGGTGCGCTCTTTGGAAATGTCTTTGAGAGATGCACATTTAAACCCGGGGGATATTGATTATATCAACGCCCACGCAACTTCAACAGTTGGTGGAGATAGGGTTGAGGCGAAAGCGATTGACCAGGTATTTGGCGGCGAAACACCGGTAAGCTCTACTAAATCAATGACTGGGCATGAATGTTGGATGGCAGGCGCAAGTGAAATTGTTTATTGCACGCTCATGATGCAGAACGGATTTATTGCCCCAAACATTAATTTTGAAAATCCGGATGAGGATTCACAAAAAATAAATATTATTGCACAGACGAAACAAACTCCGCTAAATACTGTTTTATCAAACTCTTTTGGCTTTGGTGGTACAAATTCTACTTTGATTATCAAAAAATTTGCCTAATTTTACAGATTATTGCACTTTTTTAACCAAAAACAAAGTATTATTAGCATGACACAAGAAGAAATTATAAAAACCGTTAATGGGTTTTTAGTTGAAGAATTTGAAGTTGAAGAATCAAAAATTACCCCTGAAGCAAATTTACGCGATACTTTAGAATTAGATAGTTTGGATTATGTGGATCTGGTTGTTGTCATAGAAAGCCATTTTGGATTTAAGGTAGTTGGTGAAGATTTCATTAACATTCATACTTTCCAGGATTTTTACACTTACTGCTTTAACAAGGTTAAGGAGAAAGCAATTGCTTAATATGACAAATATTAAAATTCAGAAAACAAAACACGCTGTGTTTTGTTTTTTTATTTAATAAAACACCAACAAGATGGCGGATCAATCAAAATGGGACGGACAATCACAAGCTAAAGTAGTAGGGTTTAAAGTTTTTGTTTTTATACTAAATACGTTTGGATTAGGTCCTGCATACTTTTTTCTGCGTTTTGTCTCTTTCTATTATTTTCTATTTTCAAAACCAAATAAATACATTCAAGAGTATTTCATGAAGGCTCACGGGTATTCGTCCTGGAAAGCCAGAATGGCGGTTTATAAAAACAACTTTCTATTGGGACAAACCATTATTGATAAGGTGGCTGTTATGGCCGGTGCTAAAAACCCCTTCACTGTTATACATAAAAACGGAAAGATGCTGGAAGATCTGTCTGCCATTGGCAAGGGCGGTATTTTAGTAAGTGCGCACATTGGGAACTGGGAAGTGGCCGGACAAGGCTTAAACCGACTTGGAACACCTTTCAATATTCTGATGTTCACCAACGAAAAAGAAGATGTTAAAGAATACATGGATGGTGTGATGAAAGAAAAAAAAATAAACATCATTTCAATTGATGAAGAAACCAAAAGCCATATTATTGAATTGCATAAAGCATTCAGTAATAATGAACTGGTTGTAATGCATGGCGACCGTTACAGGGAAGGTGCAAAAACATTCACTACCAATTTCTTTGGCATGCCGGCGAAATTTCCAGCAGGTCCTTTTATTATGGCGGCTAA
The DNA here is from genome assembly GCA_031428235.1 of Bacteroidia bacterium. Lineage (GTDB taxonomy): Bacteria > Bacteroidota > Bacteroidia > B-17B0 > Aurantibacillaceae > UBA4416. The sequence goes on from JANPOX010000634.1 coordinate 1,792, forward strand.
ATTTGGTGTTCCGTTATGTATTGTATTTGCTGTAAAAACAGATAAACATACTTACGAGTTTTCTATTGAAGAACCAATAAAAGTTGATCGAGTGAGGGGTGAGGAACAGCTGGAAAAAGTATGCATGAGCCTTTTGCAACAATATGTGACACATGTTGAAAATATGGCCAGAAAACATCCACATCAGTGGTTCAACTACTATGATTTTTGGAAATAAATTTGTCCCGCAGATTTTGCAAATCAACGCTGATTATTCTTTTTCAAACATCAATGCAGTTATTGGAAAACACTCAATCTCATTTTTAAATCTTTGATTCAATCCATTGAGTGTAATTAATTAAGCCTGAACCTTGGGCATGTAATTGAAATTTTTTGACAAAAGATTGAATTGTTGCCTTTAGTGGCCTCCATTTATAATCATATTTATTAAAAAATTGATTCATCAAATCCAATATAGCCATGTCAATTTTTACAGATTCTTTTTCTTTCACTTCTTCAATCAATTTGTAAAGTTGATTAATCTGTTTTTCACACAACTCATAATCCTGAAGTTCCAATCTGTTGATCAATTCGAATACCTGTAACTTTATAACAAAGGATTTATCAAAGGATTTGAAGTTTTGAGTAACATACATCTGACTAAACAATTTACTAGCCTGTTTGTGTTTTTTTAAATCAAAATTTAAGATGGCCAAATTGTTTAACACATAAAAATATTGATTGGGGTTGTTTCTAATCTGTTTTTCATTTTGCGCTTCTTCAAGCGTATTTATAGCTTTTAAAGGATTTGTTTTACTATAGTTGTTTACTAAAATATTATAGTAATAAAAGATATATTGGTTATAAAGTACTTTATCGAAATCGAAAATTTCTTTATGCAGCACATTAGCATATTGTATAGATTGCCCATGTTTATTAATCATATACGAAGCATTACACAAGTACACTAATAATTGCAGCTTAACTTCGTGGGTTTGTTTGGTAAATAATTTATCGTTTTCGAATTCCAGTAAACATGATTTTAAATAGGCTTCTAAAGATGTATAATCTTTTAACAACAACATTAAGCGACTTAAATTCTGAAATATTTTAATACGAAGTTGTGCGCTATTTTTTACATAGGATAATTTAAGCGTGTTTTTAAGGGTATGATTTAACCAATTGGCAATCTCTTTTTTGGTAGTTAAATTTTGAGTTGTTTTTACCTCATGCGATAAAATCGCCAGGTTGTTTTCTAAATCCTGTAATAGTTTTAAACGTTGGCTATTTTCATTTCTTTTTTCAATGATCTGCGTAGGGCTTTCTTCAGTGTTTTGAATACTCATTCTTACCATTTGCTCATAAATGGCTTCTAATAATGCATACTCTTCTTTTTCAATCGCCCTACGTTCAGCTAATTTTAAATAATGTAGTGCTAAATTATATTTTAATTTGGCATTAAATATTTTGGCTAAGCCTATCAAATGAATAGTATCTGTTTCGGGTTTTTTATGATTTAAATTGGATAATACAATACCGATATCATCCGCAATTTTGTTCTTGAGTCTGTAATATTTAGTGTCAGGTTTTGGGCCTTTGTAAATGATATTAAAATGGTACTTATCAGACTCTTCGCCCTTCTTTTTTATAGAGTCAAATAGCTCAATATCCTTTCTGTCTATAAAATTATGAGTCCTTTTGGTATATAATTTATAGCTCTTTAGTTCTTCTTTTTCTAAGGATTTAATTAAATCTTGTAAAATATCCATAATATGAGTATGTAATGAAAAATAAAAGTAATTATTTTTATGAAGATTATTTAATTAATTTTAAATCAGCAAAAAAGAAAGAACCCATGAAACGCATTTTAATAGTATTGTTTGTTTTAGCAGAGCTGATGAGTTATGGCCAAGCAAAAATTGGTATGAGTCCAGTCTTTTCTTTTACACCTGTAAGCGCAGGCACTCCATCCAGCATTGTTAACTTTGGCGACACCGTTTCTCTAAAAGTATATGTAAAAAATAGCGGGAACGTAACGTTTAATGGTTTTATTAAGCTTAATGCTTTTAGAGATACCACTAATGGAGTATTATGTGATTCAATCGGTATTGGATTAAATCTATTGCCAAATGACAGTATTTCACACACGCTTAGCTTTACGCCAATAACGGGCCCCAATGCTTTTAAATCTGGTGGCAATGGAAACACAATTGTTGTATGGCCAATAATTATTTTCGGAGCCGGTGTTAATGGCGATAGCGTGAGGCCAAAGATATGGGTCAATGATGTAAACAGTGTTTTTGAATTTGAAAAAAATCCATTCAAATTATATCCTAATCCTGTTTTACATGAATTAAATATTGAATCTCAAAACGGTGTTCACTATAAAAAAATAATTATTTATGATGTATTTGCCCGAAAAGTAAAAGAGATAACTTATAAAGAAATCATCGATGTCTCAGATTTAACAGCAGGATCATATTGGATGATTATTAACACTGAATCAAAATCGTACAGAGTTCCATTTATTAAGGAGTAAATATTTAAAATTATAAAATTAAACAAATCCACATGAGAACAATCAAACAAACAATTTTGGGATTAGCATTATGTATGCTTTCTCTACCTTCTTTCGCACAATGTCCCAATATTACCAGTATTAATACACAACTCGGAGCGAACGGAACAGCAACATTATCTTCTGTATTCACAGGTAC
>JANPOX010000635.1:0-3759 GCA_031428235.1 Bacteroidia bacterium
TTACCTGTGAAGTAGCCGTTGGAGGTGTTCCTTCGCCTTCTTTTTCAATGATATAACGTAAACCACTTGGGCTTGTTTTTGCTGAAGCGTAAGTTTCGTTCAACACTTTATCCATTTTCTCTTTTTCTGCTTTTGCTTTTGCCTCTGCTTTTGCGCCTGCGTTTCCTTTTTCGAATTCAAACACTTTAGGCGCATCAAATGCTTCAGCTTCTTTACCCTTACGTAAGATCACCAAATGCTTCAACACATCATTTCCTTTAATGGAATCAACAACTGCTTGTCCTGTGATCACATGTCCGAATACGGTATGCTTGCCATCTAACCAATCTGTTTTTACGTGCGTAATAAAAAACTGACTTCCATTAGTTCCGGGACCAGCATTTGCCATTGACAAAATACCAGGGCCTGTGTGTTTTAATGTTTCATCAAACTCATCGCCGAATTTATAACCAGGGTCACCGGTACCAGTTCCAAGCGGACAACCGCCCTGAACCATAAAATTAGGAATTACACGGTGAAATTTCAAACTATCATAATAAGGAACGCCTTCTGCTTTCGCTGTGTTCTTAATAGAACCTTCTGCCAAACCAACAAAATTGGCAACAGTCATAGGGGTTTTCTTAAATTCCAAGGCGCAGTAAATGTCTCCTTTAGAAGTTTCAAATTTGGCATACATGCCATCAGGTTGTTTACTTAAAAATTCTTTATCCATTTTAGTCAATTTTGGTTTTTTAGGTTTTTTAGGTTTGTCAGGGTTTGCAGCTAATCCTAAGGATACCAACGCAAACAAAGAAGCTAAAATTATTTTTTTCATTTTATTATGTTTATAGTATTCTCTAAAAAACTATTTAGGCATTTCTTGTGGTGCACCAGCTTTAACATCAACTAATTCCACATCAAATACAAGAGTAGAAAAAGGAGGAATTGGTCCGCCGCCTTTTGATCCATAAGCTAAAGAAGAAGGAATAATTATCTTTGCCTTACTACCTTTAGTCATTAACAAAATTGCTTCTTCCCAACCTGGTATCACCTGGCCCTGACCTAAAGGAAACTCTAATGGCTGATATGGTCTTTGTGCATTATACACATTTGCAGCTTTGGCATCTGCTTCAATCGATGTATCGAAAACTGTTCCATCTAATAAACGTCCTGTATAATTCATTTTTACAACATCACCAGCTTTTGGATGATCTTTTCCTTTACCTTTTTGTGTTTCAATAAAAATTAAACCACTGGCTGTAGGAGCGTCTGTGATTTTATTTTCAAGAAGATAAGCATCTAACTTCGGTTTTTCGCCTTCGCTCAAAGCAGCTATTTCAGCTTCCTGTTTTTTCTGATTTTCATCAAGATCTTTCTTTGTTTTGATCTCCATCATTTTGATAGTGATCAACAACTTATCACCTGGTTTTGCAAAAGGTGGTAAAGCCTGCATTTTATTTGTTTTTAAGAAAAAGGAATCTGCACTGATAATGAATGCAGCACTGTCATTTTTACTCATCATCATAATCGCATCTTCAAGGCTTCCCGGAAAAGATGATTTAGGTAAAATATAACGGATTGTTCCTGAACCGTCATCAGAGTTTAATTTAGAATCAAATAAAACAGAATCCGTTGGTGTACGTTTTAAAGCATAAATAATTTTAATACTTACCCCATCTCCCTCAACAGCTTTTACTCCATTTTCATCCTGGGTAAAAAACTGGTAGTGTAATCCGTTCTCAGCTTTTGTAAAGCCGTCATACTCTGATTTGTTACAGGCAATAAGTCCCAGCATCATGGCAGAACCTAAAAACATAGCGATTTTGTTCATTTTTTTTATTTTATATCAATTATTTTTAGTGTGTAGACTAGCGGTGTATAAGGTGGGATAGAACCATTGCTACTTCCCGATTCGCCAAAAGCCAGTCGCGAAGGTAATATTATTTTTGTAGTTTCGCCTTTTTTTAATCTGCCAATAACAATATTTAACCCTTTAATTATCTGATCGGGTGTTCCATAGATAAATTCAAGCGTTTGCTCAGATCCTTCAAGTAATCTGCCATCAAGAAATGAACCCTGATACTCTATTCTTATTTTTTTACCTGCACTTACTTCTTCTCCACCAGTCGTCTTTTTTTCAAGAATATAAATTCCATATGCGTCAGCTTTAACCGATTTGTAATGCTGAACGAGAAAACAATCAATGAGCTGTAACTCCTCAAGTTCGGTATCTTCATCCACATCAATGCCTTGCGCGTTTTTAATAAGGGCTGCGTATTCAGCACGTGAAATAATCTGGTTAATTTTTACATCCATTTTAATTAGTGAATCATTTTTACAAAACTCCGGAACGATCGTGTCGAAGTAATCCCTAAAAAGAACGGAAGGCTTCATCAAAAATGAAATACTATCCCCTTCTACCATTTTCAAAAAATGAGTTCTGCAAGAACCGGATATATATTTTGAATTCAATGAAACAAACAAACCGTTAGAAGCGTCATGCCTTGTATCCCAGAAGAGCGAGTCGGTCTGTGTTCTCATAACAGCTTCCAAAACAACTACATTATCATTTGAAGGGCTTTCATTTCCATCGCCAATGGATAATAATTTAAAGTAAAATCCCTTTGAATCTCTGGTATATCCTTTGATTTGATTTTCCCTTTTACATGAAAAGCACAAAACCAAAAATAAAAAGAGCATCATTATTTTGTTGAGCATGCTAATTTTTAATTAAGGGATTGTTTTTTTACGGAGACTATTTCTACATCATAAATGATTGGTGACTGTGGCGGAATTTTCTTTGAATCGCCTAATAAACCATGAGCCAGGTGAGAAGGAATCAGTACCAAGGCTTTATCACCAGACTTTAAAAATAAAACTGCTTTATGAAGTCCGTCTTCAATATCTTCCCTTCCTACCATAAATTCTTTTGGGCCATCTTTTTTGGAAGAATAGCATTCTGTACCGTCCAACAAGGAAACTTTATAATTGATTTTAATGATGTCGTTATTTTTTATAGAATCGCCTTTTGCTGAAGCCTGATAAACATAATAACGAATACCGCCTGTAGTTTTTATAAAAGGCATATTATGGGATTTTTGGTAATAATCCATTTCATCACTTTCTTTAATTACCAATTGTTGGTTGGCTTTTACAAACTGCTGTTTTACTTTTTCTTTGCTGTAAGAGTTTTCCTCTTTAGGTTTAACAGGCTGACAAGAAGAAAAAGATAAAATAAAAAATATAACCAAAAAGGAATAAAAATGGTAATTATTTATAACTGGTTTGATAAGCATACAGACTAGCTGAAATTATTTATTATCAGAAAGTGTATCCACTTCTTTTTTAACTTCCTGTATATGTTCATGTATGGTATTTGAGATACCTCCTGAGCTTTGCATGATGTCTTTTTGAATTCCATTTGTGGCATCTTTAAATTCCCTGATTCCTTTACCTAGTGCTTTGGCGATATTAGGAACGCCTTTTCCACCAAACATTAACAGGATAACCAGAAGGATTAAAACCACCTCTCCGCCACCTAAATTTAAAAACAAAACAAATAGAGAATTCATTCAGTAAAAATACAAATAAGAATGAAAAAAGAATGTTTTTTTATGCACGGATAGCCTATTTTTTGTTAATCAAAGTGGTAGGAATTCATACAAAATTGTTATATTTTTACGGTAACTTATTTCTGTAATCTGAATTTAAAATCAATAAAGTATGAAGATAAATTACCTTATCTGCTTCCAAAACAGAGAATATAGAATTCACATCAAA
>JANPOX010000636.1:0-1541 GCA_031428235.1 Bacteroidia bacterium
CATCATGTTGTATAGTTTTAAATTTTTAGTTCTTAGTTTTTGTTGCCCTTCGACTCCGCTCAGGGTGACAGTTTTGTTATTTTATCTCTTTAATCTTGATTCCCTTTTGTCTTTTGAGTATCTATTCAACATCATCACTCATCCAGTCTTTTGCCCGACTGATCAATGAGTCAAAGAAGTTGCCTACTTTTTGTTTAGAATGACCTGTTACTTTTTTTTCTGCTTTTTGTTTTGCTTCAACGGTTTCTACTAATACTTTTTCTTCTATTGCTTTTGAAGAATTATTTCCGCGTTTTGCTTCACGTTCGTATTTTTCAATTCCTTTCATAACCAAGCCAATACCGGTTGCATACATTGGATTTTTTAATTCATCATCTGCGCCTGCTAAATGTTCGTTCGGGGTGCCGATGCGGCAATCCATGCCTGTATTTTTCATCACCAGGTGAGTCAGGTGTTTTAATTGCGAACCTCCACCAGTAATAACAATACCACCCGCTAATTTGCGTTCAAATCCGGATGACTTTATTTCAAATAACACGAATTCTAAAATTTCTTCCATTCGCGCTTCAATAATTTGAGCTAGTGTATTCACTGAAATTTCTTTATGCGGACGACCTCTTAATCCGGGAATGGAGATTACTTCGTTCAATTGATTCTCCTGAGCTAAGGCTGATCCAAAACGCATTTTTAATTGTTCGGCTTGTGTTTTAATGATGCCACATCCTTCTTTAATATCATCAGTAATGATGTTACCGCCAAAAGGAATGACAGCTGTATGACGAATTATGCCATCATAAAAAATAGCTACATCTGTTGTTCCACCACCGATATCTACTAACACAACACCTGCCTCTTTTTCTTCATCAGTCAATACCGCATCAGCACTTGCTAATGGCTCTAAGTGCAAGTCAACTGTTTTTAATTTAGCTCTGTCAACACATTTAAAAATATTTTTAACTGCAGAGACCTGCCCGGTGATGATATGGAAATTTCCTTCTAAACGAATTCCTGAATGCCCGATAGGGTTACGGATACCACTTTCATTGTCAATGATATATTCCTGTGGTATCACATGAATTATTTCTTCACCAGGACTCATAACCAAACGATGCATGTTATCTATCAATTGATCAACATCGTTTTGAGAAACTTCTTCGTCCAAAGATTTACGGGTAACCATTCCGCGGTGCTGCATACTTTTGATATGCTGCCCGGCAATGCCTACAATTACTTCTTCAATATCTATATTTGCTTTATCGCCTGCTATTTTAATAGCAGCTTTAATTGACTCAATGGTTTGCTCAATATTTGCAACTACACCACGGTGTACTCCGAGTGATTCGGATTTACCGACGCTTAATATTTCTACTTTACCGTGTTCGTTTTTATAACCAACGATGGCGGCAATTTTAGTTGTTCCAATGTCCAGTCCTACAACTAGTTCAGCATTATCCGGCATTTTTTTTACTGTTTGTTTATTGTCCATAAACTTATTTTTTAGTGCAAACCACTTGGTTCTTATATTTAATATTGATAGTGGA